>NZ_JAKTNR010000004.1 GCF_022760855.1 Thermus albus | reverse complement strand
GCAAGCAGTCTCATCATTCCTGAGGTCACGGGCGCAGCCCGTATCTTGCAGCCCCGTTCTTTAGAACGGGGAGTCGTCACCGAGGGGGTATCCAAGGCTCCCCGCGGAAGAAGCTATAGACCAAGCGGCCCACCACCGGCCCCAACAGGATGAGGCCCAGGAGGTTGGGAAGGGCCATAAGGCCGTTTAGGGTGTCGGAGATGGCCAAGAAGGCCTCGAGGCCCCCCAATGGCCCCACGAAGGCCAAGACGGCGAAGGTGAGGCGGTAGGGCCAGCGGATCCCCTCGCCGAAGAGAAAGGCGGCAGCCTCTTCCCCATAAAATCCCCAGGAAACCATGGTTCCTAGGGCGAAGACCGCCACGGTAATCGCTAGGATAACCTGCCCAAGGGGATGGGCCTGGAAGAGGGCGTTAGCGGCCTCGGCCGCACTCCCCCCTCCTCGCCAAAGCCCGGAGGCGATGAAGGTGAGGGCGGTGAGGCTTGTGACCAAAAAGCTTACGAACATCTCCGTGACCCCCCAGAAGCCCTGGCGCACCGGGTGGTCCACCTGAGCCTGGGCGTGGGCGATGGGCGCAGAGCCCAGACCTGCCTCGTTGGCAAAGATGCCCCGGCCCAGCCCAGCGTTGATGGCGGCGAAGAGGCTATAGCCCGCTGCGCCCCCCAAGGCCGCCTCCGGGCTGAAGGCCGCCCGGAAGACCAGGGCCAAGGCCTCGGGGATCTGGGCCCCGTAAAGGACCAATAGGGGCACCACCGCTACCAGGAAGAGGAGTAACTTCAGAGGGACCATCACCTGGGCAAAACGGGCCACCCGCACGATGCCCCCACCCAGCACCACCCCCACCAAAAGGGCCAGGAAAAGGCCCACCAAAGCCGGGGGCGCCCCCAGGGGAGCCAAGGCACCCCCCACCGCCCCCGCCTGGGAGAGGTTGCCGATACCAAAGGCGGCCACCGCGGCGAAGAAGGCGAAGAAATAGGCCAGAAAGCGAAGCCTGGGTAGACCCCGGTACAGGTAGTACATGGGCCCACCGGAAACCGAGCCATCGGCAAAGCGGCGGCGGAAGTGCACCGCCAAGGTGGCCTCGGCAAACTTTGTGCCCGTACCAAAGAAGTAGCCCAGCCACATCCAAAAGACCGCCCCAGGGCCTCCTATGAGCACCGCCGCCACCATGCCCAAAAGGTGCCCGGTGCCCACCGTGGCGGAGAGGGCCACCATGGTGGCCTGGAAAGGGGTGATCTGCCCGCCGAAACCATAGGCCCGCTCCCGGATGGCCCCTAGGGTTTCGCTAAAAGATACCCGGAGCATCCGCAACGGCGCTTGGAACCATCGGATTTGGAAGATAACCAAGTAGACTCCCACCAGCAGGAATACCAGCTTCATGGGGAAGCCGTATACGATCCGGTTGAGATACTCGTTTAGGGTCAGGATATCCATGGCTACACCTCCGGCACCACCTCCACCTTATCCCCCCGCCTTAAGCGCAGGCGCTTGAGATCCTCCTCCAGCAGGCCCAGCCGACCGGGGATGTTGGGCCTGGGCCGCACTTCCATCAACGCCTCGAGGCGCTCTAGGCGAAGGCGGAACCCATGGCGGATGGCCCGGGCCCACTCCGCATAAAGCCCTTCATCCACAAAGGCCACCCCGGACCCGGGGCCGTAGATGGGTAGGACCAAAAGGGAAGCGGGCGGCACCTCCACTAGAGGCACCGCCTCGAGGGCTTCCATCTGCAAAAGGGTGTGCAGGATGCGGGCCAAACGCAAGGCCCCCGGGGCTAGAAGCACCTCGGCAATCCGCTTCCCCTCCACCTGGGCCAGGACCCGCAAGGCCTCGGGACCGATCTCCACCTCCCCTCCCTTGACAGGCAGGCGCAGGATATAGCCCCAGTCGGCAGGAAGGGATAGGCCTTGCCACTGCACCTGGGCCTCGGCCAACCGGGCGGGCACCGCAAGCCCCCCCAGCAGGGTGGTGTGGGGAGGCAACACCTCGGGCTCAAAGCGGTAAGGTGCCCGCTTGAGACCCACCAGAAGGTCCAAGGCCTCCTCCCCCTCCAGGGCCTTTTCGCCCGATCGCACCCGGGCGTGGATCACCTGACCGTTTTGCAAAAAGACCTCACCCTCCAGATGGGGGGTCCGAACGAGAAGCCGCCCAGTGCGCCCAGTGCCCATCAAGGCGCCCACCAGGGCGGCAAAGGGGAACTCTGCAAGGTTGCCTTCAAGATAGCCTTGCGGCTGGCCGAGATAATCTGAGGGCTCACCCAGCATTCCTTACCGTTTTACCATGCCCCCTCCCCAGCGTCCAGGCGGGGTATCCTTAGGTATGCATCTCCTCTTGCTCCACGGCTTTACCTCCCACCCCGTCCTCACCCTGGGCCCCTTGCCCAGGGTGTTGCGGGAAGCCGGTTTTACCGTGGTTCAACCGGCCCTACCAGGCCACGGCACCCGGCCAGAGGACCTTCTTCGGGTGCGCTGGCAGGACTGGCTGGCGGTGGCCCAGGAGGCATACCAGAAGCTACCCGAGCCTCGAGGGGTGGTGGGGCTTTCCATGGGCGCCCTCCTAGCCGCCCACCTGGCCGCGGAAAGCCCCACCCAGGCCCTGGTGGCCCTGGCCCCAGCCCTGGCCCTCAAACACCCCCTTGCCCCCCTGGCTCCCCTCTTGGCCTGGTTCATCCCCCGTTTTCCTGGCCCCGATTCCATCCAGGACCCTGAGCTTAGGAAGCAAAACCCCAACTACCCCTACTTCCCCACCCGGACCCTCCTCCAGCTTTTGGCCCTGATGCGCCGCACCCCCGAGGTCCTACCCCAGGTGAAGGCCCCTGCCTTGGTGGTGGAGGCCGGCCGGGACAAGGTGGTGGACCCTGCCGGGGTCCGGGGCTACCACGCCCTTTTGGGAAGCCCTAAGAAGGATTACCTGGTCTTCCCGGAAAGCGGGCATGACCTCCTCTTGGACCGGGACCGGGAAGCCGGGGCCCAGGCGGTCCGGGATTGGCTTATTGCTAACAATAATCACTTGCAGTAATATCAAGGCCATGGAACCTCTATCCATCTCCCCTTGGACCGTCTTCCTGTACGCCCTCCTCACCGCCATCGCCACCGGTCTAGGGGCCATTCCCTTCGTCTTCACCCGAAAGATCCTCGCCCACCACCTGGGCCTGGCCAACGCCGCCGCCGCCGGGCTCATGCTGGCCGCCAGCTTCGGCCTCATCTACGAGGGGGTGCACTACCACCTGGGCCGTACCCTCTTGGGGGTGGTCCTGGGCCTTTTCTTTATCCAGATTTCCCATGGCCTCCTCCACAGCCGGGAGGTGAGCTTCGGTACCCTAAACGGCCTGGATGCCCGCAAAGCCCTCATGATGGTGGGCATTATGACCCTGCACTCCTTCGCCGAAGGCGTTGGGGTGGGAGTAGCCTTTGGCGGCGGGGAGGCTCTAGGGGTCTTCATCACCCTGGCCATCGCCGTGCATAACATTCCCGAAGGCCTAGCCATCAGCCTGGTCCTGATCCCCAGGGGTATCAGCATCCTGGGTGCGGCCCTTTGGAGCGTTTTCTCCAGCCTGCCCCAGCCCCTCATGGCCGTGCCCGCCTTTCTCTTCGTGGAACTCTTTAAGCCCGCCTTGCCGGTGGGCCTAGGCTTCGCTGCCGGGGCCATGATCTGGATGGTGGCGGCGGAAATCCTCCCCGAAGCCCTAAGGGAGGCCAAGGCCGAAGGCGTGGCCACGGTGCTCACCCTAGCCGTGGCCCTGATGGTGGCCTTCCAGATTCTCCTTGGGGGGTAGCCAAACCCAGGGAAGCTCCCCTTCCAGATGGAGGGCTTCCAAGGCAGGGCGCACGCGAAAGGCCAGAAGCCTCACCCCCGCCTCCTCCGCTTCCCGGGCCGCTCGGTATAGGAACCCATCCTCCGGGTCCAGGGCGAAGGCCTGGGCCAGGGGATGCTGCACCATCCATACGGCGTAGGCCAGCCCCCCACCCCGGGCAAACGCCGCGAGAAGCCTAAGGTGCCGGGCCCCTCGAGGGGTAGGGGCATCGGGGAAAAGGGCCAGGCCCTCCTCCACCCGGTTGCAGTTTTTGGCTTCCAAAAGAGCTTCCTTATCCCCAATCCAGGCGGAGAAGTCCAGCCTCTCCCCCCCAAAGCGCACCTCTTTTCTTAGATCCGCAAGGGAGCCGAAAAACCCCTCCTTCAAAAGCAACTCCAGGAGACGGTTGGCCAAGGAGGCGTCCACCCCCACCAAAACCCCCTGGCTTTCCACCAGGACCATCCGGCCCACCGTCTTGAGGGTGGGCCTGGGATGGTAAAAGCAAGGGGTTCCGGGCAGAAGGAGTTCCGTCATCCGCCCCGAGTTAGGCAGGTGCAGGGGGCCCACGTCCGCCTCCACCAGGAAGCGGTTTTTCCTCCGGATAAACCGGCAGGGTTTTAGGGGAGGCAAAGGCAAGGCCCACATGACCAAAACTTTAGCCCGGTCTTAGACCGGGCTTTTTGGCGGAGAGGGCGGGATTCGAACCCGCGGTACCGGTTTTCCCGGTACAACACCTTAGCAGGGTGCCGCCTTCGACCACTCGGCCACCTCTCCAAGCCTTTTGGCGGAGGGTGAGGGATTCGAACCCCCGGTGGGCCCAAGGCCCACAGCGGTTTTCAAGACCGCCGCCTTCAACCGCTCGGCCAACCCTCCAAGGTCTGGCCGCAAGGTTTACTATGCGGCAAGCTCCTCGGCTTGTCAATCGGGATGGGCTAGAGTGCCCTTTTGGAGCGAAGCCGGGACCCTATCCTTCAGGCCTGAAGGGACTTAGAACACACCCGGTTCACCCCGTTATCCCGCTGCCCTCCCCGAAGGGGCCCCCTTTGAGCGGTACCCGCACCCTGAGGCCGAAAGGCTTTTGCGCTATGCCAAGGAAATCTATGCCTTCGGCCAGGGTCTTCCACGAAGGAATCCTAAGGCGCCTGAAGGAGGGGCTTGGGGTGCTAAGGGAAGACGTTCCCCTGCGGCATCGGCTCCTGGGCCACAGGCCGGGCCCTACCGGGAAGCGACCCGGACCCCCCTCATCTACGAAGGGCTTTCCTGCCAAGACCTTCACCACCTGGCGCGAAGGGCTTTTAGGGGCCTTCCGGTGGGGCTTCACGCCTATACGGTGGGGGAAGCGAAGGCCTTAGAACCCCTTCTTGGCGGATGCTGGCCCAGGCTATACCCCTTTTGGCCCCCTAACGGAGCCAGGCTAGGACAAACCGCTCCACCAGGGCCTCCATAGCGGGAATCACCGCATGGTGGAGATCGGGGAAGAGGACCAGGTGGTCCTCCCCCAAGGGGCCAAACCCCGTGGGCCTGAGGCAGGCCCGGCCCTTGGTGAGGGGCTCCGTCCAGGGCTTCCCTTCCCGGGTGAGGGCCACCTGGTGCACCTTGCGGCCGGCTTCCTCCCGCACATCCCTCAGGCGGCAGGCCTGCGTGGAGGGAATAAGGGGGTCGTTGCCCGCCTGCAGGATGAGAAGGGGAGCCCCAAGGCGGGCCGCATGGGGCAAGGGGCTCTGCCGGGCGTAGCAGGCCGGGCACTCCTCCGGAAGCCCACCGAAGACCTCCCGCCAACGTTTCAGGGCGTCGGGGCGGGCTTTCCTCAGGATCTCCACCTGTTCGGCAAAGTCCACCGGGCCGATGACAAAGGCCACACCCCTGGCCCTTCCCTCCAGGGCCGCCGCCTTTAGGGCCACGCAGGCTCCCAGGGAGTAGCCGGCGTAGGCGTGGCGCCTTATCCCCATCTGGGGAAGGAGGCGGGCCATAAGGGCCACGTCCTCGGCTTCCTTTAGGCAACCGGTCACCTTTCCCTCACTTTTCCCCCGGCCTCTGAGGTGGGGCACCAAGGCCACCACCCCCTTCTCCGCATAGAGGCGGCACCGCTTTTCCATATCCAAGGTGGGAGGGCCGAAGCCACCCGGCACCAAGATCACCGCCCGGTCCGTGGCCCCTTGCGGCGAGCAGACTTGGGCAAACAGGGAAACCCCCTCCCGCCCGTAAACCACACCTTCTTCCACCCTCTTCAGCCCAGGGCTTGCCGACCGCAGACCCCAGAACAGGCCAAGAGCTAGGGCCAGGAGCCAGACCGCGAAGGCCCTCATCGGCCAAAAAAGGCGGGGGATACCCGGGCCTTGGCCAAGAGGTAGGCCAACAAAAGGGGCAGGAAAAGGGCCAAGGCCAGGTAGACGGCGAAGGCGGGCTTAAGACCCAAAGGCTCGGGAAAAGCCGGTTGTTTCTCCAAAAGGCGCACCACCATGGGATGGAGCAGGTAGATCTGCAAGGAGTAGCGGCCCAAAAAGGCCAGGGGCGTCCGCAAGGGGGTGCGGGACAAGGCATAGGCCAGGGCCAGGAGGAGAAAGGCCATGCCGGTGGTATAAAGCCAGTGAAAGGCCTGGTAGTGGAAGGTGTTCACAGGAAGTCGCCTCAGCACCTCCAAGGCCAGGGGCAGATACCCCCAAAGCCCTACCCCGGCCAGCAAAAGGGCTAAGGGCCAGAAGCGGAGCAGGCGGGGTAGAACCTCGAGGCGGCTTGCCAGGTAAAGCCCCAAGGCGACGGCCGGGGTGTACCAAAGGACGAAGCTTCCCGGGTAGGGCAAAAAGCGGTAGTGACGGTTCAGAAAGTAAACCCCCAAGGTGAGCCCTACCCCTAGAAGGAGGAACACCAGGCCGTGGGGCCTCCGCCTGAGGAGAGGGAGGAAAAGGGGGAGGAGGAGGGTAAGCTGCAGGGCCACCGCCAGGAAGTAGAGGTGAAAGTAGGCCTTTCCCCAAAGGAGCTGGTGGGGAAGGCGTTCCGGCTGAAAAACCCCGTAATCCCAGTAGCGGAAGGCCAGGTAGACCCCGCTCCAAAGGAGGTAGGGCCAAAGAAGGCGAAGGGCCCGATTCCTTAGGTAACGGCCCAGGCGGAACTCCCTGAGGAAACTGGCCCCCAAGACCAAAGTGGTCATGAAGAGGAAGGCGGGCACGGCAAAGTGTAGGGTGCGGTTCGCCGCCGCCAGTAGGTGCCATTCTGGGCTTCCCGGGGAAAGCTCCCGCAGGAAGCGGCCCGTCACGTGGTGGAGGACCACCTCCAAGATGGCCAGCCCCCGGAAGACCTCCACCCAGGGAAAGCGCTCCACAGGGTTATTTTTCCACAGGCCCGTGAGACTTTTCCGAGAGCCAAAGGGCAAGCTCCTCCCTCAGGGCAGGCCGCTTGGGGTAGGCCAAGACCAAGGCCGAGGCCGCCTCCTGGGCCGCCTTGGGGTCCAGGCGGGCCATGCGCCCTAGGAGCCGAGCCGCCTCCTGGTAGGCCTTGCGGCTACCCCTTTCCACCAGGGATCTCGCCGCTTCCCAGTAGAGCCTTTTGGCCTCCTCAGGAAGCCTTTCCTCCAGGGCCTCTGCCAGGCGGGGGTAGGCCTCGAGGGGGGCATTCCTTAAGAGGCGGTCCAAGGCCCTCCAGTCTTCCTCTACAAGGTGGATGCGGGCCAAAAGGGCTGGATCCCGCACCTGGCGTAGAAGAGTCCTTCGCTCCCGGTAGAAGTCCCGGCCCAGCTTGGCCTTCAGGGCCAGGTAGTCCTCGAGGTTCGGCCGGACCTCAAACCGGGCCCTGTGATCCTCAGGAAGCCCCCGGTGGGCCACCAAAAGGTCCAGCAAGGGAAGAAGCCTGGGGTCTTTGCCAAACCAGTCCCGGGCCTCCTCCGCATACCTTAGGGCCTCCTCCATCCGGCCTAGGGAAAGGAGCCGGTTCACCAGCTGGAAGTAGTCCTCCACCCCCTCAAGCCCTTCCCGCAAGGCGGCAAGCCCCTCCTCCACCCGCCCCAGGCGGAAGAGAAGCTCCGCCTTGAGCTCCCGCTTGAGCCCCAAGCCATCCGGACCCTTCAGGAGGTCTAGGGCCTCCGCTTCCCTTTCCACCCCCACCCGCAAGAAGGCCTCCCGCAGAGCCTCGGAAGGGTGTTTCAGGTAAAGGCCAAGGAGGAAGGAAAGCCTAGGGGAAAGGGCCAGATAGCGCTCTAAGGCCGCCTTCAGGTAGGGCTCCGGGTTAAAGGGGGCCTGCAGAAGGGCCTCGAGGTAGGCCTCCACCTCCTCCCTTCCCACCCGGTCCAGGCGCAGGAGGAGGGCCTTAGCCTCCGCCTCCCCTCCCCCCATCCGGAAGGCCCGGCGCAGGTGCTTTACCCCCTCCATAAAGGCCTTCCCTGGGGCCAAGGCCTCCGCCAGATAAAAGGTAACCCCAGGAATCAGGGCGAGCCTTTGCAAAAGGTCCTTGGCCTCATCGGGCGTTAGGGCCTCTATAAGGGGCGCAAGGTCGGGTACCCTTCCCTCCACGTAGGCATAAAGAAGCGCCGCCGCATGCTTGCAAGGGAAATCGGGATAGGGGCAGGTGCACCGGCCCACAAGCCCAGGCCCCACCTCCACCTGGTAGGGGGCTTCCGCCGAACCCTGCACCAAACCCACAATCCTCTCCCCCACCCGAAAGACCCTCTGCACCCGGCCCTCCTGGTAGTAGGCCAGCCCCCGGCGGAGCACCTCGGGGGAAAAAAACGGAGCAAAGTCCGCTTCCTCCCTTGGGGGAAAAGGCGGCACGGATTCAGTCTAAAGCCCGGGCGTGGTATCATGGGATGAGAAGCGTATGAAATGACCCTGACGACTACCCTCAGGGAAGCGGACCTGAAACGCCCCCTACCCAAGGGCTACGTGCAGTGCCGGGCCTGCGCCCACTACTGCGCCATCGCGGAAGGAAAGGCAGGCAAATGCGGGGTTAGGCGCAACTTCGGGGGCAGGCTGTACCTGGTGACCTACGGCAAGGCGGCCGCCCTTCACCTGGACCCGGTGGAGAAGAAGCCCCTTTACCACTTCCACCCCGGGGAGGGAATCCTTTCCCTGGGCACCGTGGGGTGCAACCTCTTCTGCGCCTTCTGCCAAAACTGGCAGATCTCCCAGTTCCGGGAGTTTAAGGTGACGCAAGAAGGCCAGCTTGACCGGCCCATCGGGGAGGACTGGCCCCCGGAGGCCATCGTGCAGGAGGCCGAGGCTTTGGGGGTGCGGCTTCTCGCCTACACCTACAACGAGCCCGCCGTCTGGATTGAGTACGCCCACGACACGGCAAAGCTGGCCAAGGAGCGGGGCATGAAGAATGTCTTCGTCACCAGCGGCTTTGAAACCAAGGAAGCCTGGGACTACATCCGGCCCTATCTGGATGCCGCCAACGTGGACCTGAAGGGCTTCACGGAGGAGTTCTACCGGAAGATCTGTGGGGCCCGGCTCAAGCCGGTTTTGGAGAGCCTCGAGCACCTCCACGCCCAAGGGGCCTGGGTGGAGGTGACCACCCTCCTCCTGGAGGGCTACAACGACGCCCCCGAGGAGGTGCGGGCCATGGCCCGATTCCTCAAGGGGCTCTCCCCCGAAATCCCCTGGCACCTCACCGCCGCCCACCCCGACTACCGCATGCTGGACCTGAGGCCCACCCGGCACAGCACCCTGGTGCGGGCCTACGAGATCGCCAAGGAGGAGGGGCTAAGCTTCGTGTACGTGGGCAACGTCTTGGACGAGGAAAGAAGCTCCACCCGCTGCCCGGACTGCGGGAGGCTTCTCATCCGTAGGCGGGGCTACCGGGTGGAGCCCCTTTGGCAGGTCCCCGGGGTCTGCCCAGGGTGCGGGAGGAGGATTCCCGGGGTATGGACCTGGTGAGGCCGCCGGCGGTGGCCGGCTACTTCTACCCCCAGGAGGCGGAACGCCTAAGGCAGGAGGTGAAAGGCCTTCTACAAAGAGCCCGCGCAGAACCCGACCCCAGGGTTAGGGGCCTTCTCTCCCCCCATGCCGGCTACTTCTATTCGGGAAAGGTGGCCGCAGAGGGCTTTGGGGCCCTTTCCGCCTGGCAGGGAAGGGCGAAGAGGGCATTCCTTTTGGGGCCCAGCCATTTTGTGCCCTTTCTCGGCGTGGCCTTCTACCCTTACCGCGCCTGGGCCACCCCCTTGGGGGAGGTGGCGGTGGACCTGGAAGGGGGAAGCAGGCTTATGGAGAAGGGCCCGCCATTTTTAACCTACGAGGAGCCCTTCTTGGAAGAGCATAGCCTCGAGGTCCTCCTCCCCTTCCTCCAAGTGGCCTTGCCGGGCACGCCCATCCTGCCCCTCCTCTTCGGGGAGGTGAACCCCATGGAGGTGGCGGAAGCCCTCTTGCCGGAGCTAGGGGAAGGGGACCTGGTGCTGGCCTCCAGCGACCTATCCCACTACCACCCCGATGCCGTGGCCAGAAGGCGGGACCAGGAAACCTTAGAAAGGGCCCTGGCCCTGGATGTGGAAGGGGTGGCGCGGGGAGAAGCCTGCGGCCGCCTTCCCTGGGCCACCCTCACCGCCCTGGCCAAGGGCCTGGGGTGGCGCCCTAAGCTTCTGGCCTACGCCACCAGCGCCGAGGCCTCGGGGGACCAAAGCCGGGTGGTGGGGTACGCGGCCTTAGCCTATCTAGGGGAAGGCTAAGAAGATGAACCCCTGAGCCCTTGAGGGGGCCACCTTGGCCTTCCCTGGGCTCCTGTGACGACTCCCCGTTCTGGTCAGCCGTAAGGCTATCTTGTAGAACGGGGCTACAAGATACGGGCTGCAAGATACGGGCTGCAAGATACGGGCTTCGCCCGTGACCGCCCGTGACCGCCCGTGACCTCGGGTCTCATGGGACGGCCTCTGCCGTACCCATCCCCGCAGGCTCCGACAAGGTAGCCTTTCGGCTGACCCGAGCCCAAAAAACCTTGACTCCGTATCGGCAGGCGAGCGGCGTGCTTCTAGCTCTGCCACAGGTGTTCGTTTGGAGTTTTACTCGTCGGACTACCCGACGAAACCCCCTACTCCAAGTCTCAAGGTCCACGGGGAACACCGTCCCCAAGGAGATTGGAACACACATCTGCCGTTCACCATGCCATGTCCGCCTCCGGCGGACGTGGGGGAGCTAAGCGACCTTCGGTCGCATGTAGCTTCGCTGACCCATGTATCCCACGGACTGAAAGTCCTTAGGGATTATAGCTCCCCCACGCCCCCTCTTTTCTCTAAAGCCTAAGGAGGGGCCGGAACCAGGGGATGGAAAGGAGAAGAAGCCCCAAAGCCAAGGCGAAGAGGAGCCGGGCCCTAGGCTTCCCTTTGCGGGCTTGGGAAAGGCCAGCGTGGGCCAGGCCCAAGGCGATAAGGCCTCCCACCCAGTGTTCGGCCACGAAGTAGCGGGCCTCGCTTGGGATTTGCATCACCGCCTCCAGGTTGGCCAAGGCCCCTTGAAAGAGGGGGCTCAAGAAGGCCAGGCCGAGCCCCAACACCACCTGGAGGGTGAGGGTGTGGGCGAAGTAAGCCCCTGACCTGGGCGCTGGGCGAAGGAAAGCCCAAAAGCCAAAGGCCAAGACAGCCCAGCGCACCAGGTTGTGAAGGAAAAGCAAGGCCTCGTACATGAGGCCAGTGTACTGGGAACCCCAAAACCCCCCGCACCCAAGGTCACAAAAGGACCAGGGCGTCCCTCAGGTCCTGCACCTCGAGGTGGGGTGGGTAGCGGGAATCCCTGGGCCGGTGCCCCCGGTCCACCCAGACCGCCTTTATCCCCGCAAGAAGGGCCCCCTGGATGTCCCGCTCAGGGTTATCCCCCACCATCACCGCCTCTTCCGGGCCCACGCCAAAGGCGCATAGGGCCATGCGGAAGAGC
Organism: Thermus albus; assembly: GCF_022760855.1. Classification (NCBI taxonomy): domain Bacteria; kingdom Thermotogati; phylum Deinococcota; class Deinococci; order Thermales; family Thermaceae; genus Thermus; species Thermus albus. Next base: position 243,281 of record NZ_JAKTNR010000004.1, on the reverse strand, counting down.
CTGGGATCGGGCTTGCCCAGGCCCACCTCCCCGGAGACCAGGGTGAGGTCAAAGGTCTCAGCCAGGCCGGCCCCAAAGAGCTTTTCCCGCTGCAGGTCTGGGATGCCATTGGTGAGGAGGACCAGGACCGCCCCCTTGGCCCTCAAGGCCCAAAGGAACTCCGGCACCTCGGGGAAGAGGGGGTAGCGGCGCCTCCTTTGGAAAAAGGCCTCCGCCAGCTCCCTGGCGCGTTCTTCAGGGCCATCCAACTCCCTTAGGGCCTCTTGGAAAACCCTTTCCCGAAAGGGCCAGGCCCACCCCGCTAAGGCCTCCAGCCCCGGGGTGGAGTAGCGGGCCCAAAGGGCCTCCAGGGCCGAGTGGCCGATGCCCTCGGCCCAGGGGTAAAAGGGAGCCTGCCGGAAGAACTCCTCCGCCTTCCGCCGCACCCCCTCGGGAAGCCCTTCCACCCCCACTTCCCGACCCAGCTGCTCCAACACCTCCTCGCTCACCCGGTGGTCCACAAGAAGGGTATCGTCCAGATCCAAAAGCCAAAGCCGCATAGGCCTCCGTCAGGGTTGTTTTTCCGGGGGAAGCCCCCGTACCAAGACCGGGTTCTCCCCCGGGTCAAAGAGGAGGAGGTGTTCCCCTGCCTCGCGGAAGGGAAGGCCATACTTGGAAAGGCGAAGCTTTTCGTGCTCCAGGTTCTCCACGAAAAACACCAGGCGGCCTTCCTCCACCCCCACCCGGGCGAAGCCGTGCCCCTCGGGCCGGGGGCGGTTGGGCCCCGGCTCCACTCCCCCGCTTCCCGGGCGCAGGAGGAGAAGGGGGCCCTCCAGGGGGGCCAAAAGGGCCTCCCTTTCCGGGATCAGCTCCTCGAGGGCCAACCCCAGGGCCTGGTAGAAGCTCACGCCCTGACCCAGGTCCGGCACGTACACCACAAGGGTTTCGCTCATAGCCTCCTTAGAAACCGCCGCAAACCATCCTCGTCCGCCACAGGGTGCAAAAGGGCCAGATCCTCCGGGGCGATCTCCCCGTGGGCCTTGAGGAGGGAAAGCCAGTAAGGATCCACCGCCAGGGGCCGGCCCAGGCCCCGCCGCAGGTAGAGGAGGTTCCAGGCCAGCACCAGTTCCGCCAGGGTACCCACCCCCCCGGGAAGGGCAAGATACCCTGCCCCCAGATCCAAAAGCCTCCCGATTCGCTCGGGCAAGGAGGAGGCGGGAAGTTCCAAGTCCACATAGGGGCTTGGCCCCTTGCGCTCGGGGAAAAGGGCGGGGGCCGTAACCCCCACCACCATGCCCCCCTTGGCCTTTACCCCCCGGGCCAAGGCCTCCATCCCTCCCTGGTACCCCCCGCAGGCCAGGCCAAAGCCCTCCTCCGCCATAACCTCCCCGTAACGGACCAGTCGGGCATAAAGGGGGTCGTCTTGGGAAAGGCGCGAGGAGACGAAAACGCTAACCAGGCGCATCTTGGGGGCAAGGGAAGGCTAGCGGCAGCGCACCACCAGAACCGGAATCCCCACCCGGTGCAAGACCCCCTCGGTCACCGAGCCCAAAAGGAGCTTGTCCAGCCCGGTGCGCCCATGGGTGCCCATGACCAAAAGGTCAAACCCCTTGGCCGCCTCCACGATGGTGGGCACCGGTATCCCCTCCTTCACCTCCCCCGTGGCCTCCACCCCCTTTTCCTGAGCCAGGTTAAGGGCCTTGGCGATGGCCTCCTCCCCCGCCTTCTTCAGGTCCTCCAGAAGCTCCAGGCCATAGGGAACGCTCTCTGGGGCAATCCAGATGGCCTGGGCGGGGTTCTCCAGCACGTAGAGGAAGTGGACCTTGGCCCCCAGGGCCTTGGCCAGGGAAAGGCCATGCTCCAGGGCCTCTAGGCTACAGGGGCTTCCATCCGTGGGCATCAGAATGCTTTTGTACATACCGCCTCCTTCGCTTTCATCATACCGGGTCGTAAACTTAGGGCCATGTGGATCTACGGGAGAAACCCGGTCCTCGAGGCCCTGAAGGAGGGCCGGGTGCGGCGGGTCCTGGTGGCCAGGGGGGTGGAGGCCTGGCTTCTTAGGGAGCTGGAGAGGTTGGGTGCAGACTACACCCTGGTGCCCCGGATTGAGCTGGACACCCTCCTTAAGACCACCCACCACCAGGGCCTGGCGGCGGAAGTGGAGGAACCCCGTTACGCCTCCTTGGAGGAGGCCTTCTCCCTGGCGGAAGCCCGGGGGGAGATGCCCCTTCTGGTCTTTTTGGACGGCATCACCGACCCCAGGAACTACGGGGCCATGATCCGAAGCGCCCTGGCCTTGGGGGCCCACGGGGTGGTGTCCGAGGAGCGCCGCAGCGCCCCCCTTTCCCCCTTGGCCCTGAAGGCCAGCGCCGGGGCCGCCCTGAAGCTTCCCGTGGTGAAGGTGAAAAACCTCCCCCGGACCCTCGAGGCGGTAAAGGAACGGGGGCTTTGGGTGTACGGCCTGGACGTAAGGGGAGAAAAGACCCCAAAGGAGCTGGACTTCCAAAGGCCCCTGGCCCTGGTCTTGGGCTCGGAAGGGGAGGGCATGCGCCGCCTGGTAAGGGAAAGCTGCGATGAGCTTTTCCGCATTCCCATGCGGCAAGAGGCCGAGTCCCTGAACGCCTCCGTGGCCTTGGGTATAGCCCTGTACGCGGTGGCCTTGGGCCGGGGTGTAGGATAGGGGCGTGGACTGGGTACGGCTTCTTTCCCGCCTCATCCAGGCGGAAAGCCTTCCGGGGCAGGAAGGGGAGGCCGCGGGCTTGATCCTCGAGGCCCTAAAGGGAATGGGACTCCCCGCCATCCTGGACGAGGCGGGAAACGTAGAGGCCCTGCTGGGGGAAAAGGAACCCGAGGTGGTCCTGACCGGCCACCTGGACGTGGTCCCCGTGGGGGACCCCAGCCACTGGGCCTACCCCCAAGGGGCCGTGGCCCAGGAGGCCGTCTGGGGCCGGGGGGCAGTGGACATGAAAGGCCCCCTGGTGGCCATGCTCCTGGCCCTGGAGGCCCTTTCCCAAGGGCCCTTGAAGGGGCGGGTGCGCTTCTTGGCCACGGTGCAGGAGGAGGTGGGGGGCCTAGGAAGCCGCTACGCGGCGGAAAGGCTTTCCCCCTTGGCCTTTATCCTAGGGGAACCCTCGGGAAGAAGGCTCATGCGGGGCCACCGGGGCCGGGCTGAGGTCTGGGCTGACTTTGAGGGGGAGGAGGCCCACGCCGCCCTTTCGGGCCCGGAGAACCCCCTTTTTGGCCTGGGGGAATACCTTTTGGCCCTCAGGGATCTTCCCCTTCCCGCGGACCTTAAACTTACCCCCACCCGGGTGGACACCTACCCCGGGGCCAAGAACCAGACCCCGGGGGTGGTGCGGCTTTACCTGGACGTACGCTACGAACCCGAGGCGGACCTGGAAGCTCTTTTGGAGAGGCTTAGGGCCTTGGGGGATGCCTCCGTTTACATCCCAGAAGAGGAGCGGGCCTCGGGGGAGGTGCGCCTCGTCATCCCTGCCCTCTGGCCCCCCTACCGCCTGCCCGAGGATCATCCCTTGCTCCTCGCCGCCCTTGAGGCCTTGGGCCAGGGGAAGGCGGGCCTTTGGCCCTTCACCACCGATGCTCCCTACCTGGGGGCCAAAGCCCCTGTGTTGGGCTATGGCCCTGGGGACCCCGCCCTGGCCCACACCCCTAGGGAGCACATCCCCTTAAGGGAGGTGGAAAGGGCCGCCCAAGACTATGTGCGCCTGGTGGAGGCCCTATGGAACGCCGCTTAATGGCCGGCACCTCTTACCGCAAACTCCTCACCGCCCCCCGGCCCGTGGCCGAGGGGGTGAAGGTGAGGCTCGAGGCCCAGGGCATCCCCGTGTTCCTGGAAACCCCCTTTTCCGGTCTTCCCGAGGCCGCCTTGGGCACCTATATGGGGGATGTGAACCTATGGGTACCCGAGGCCTTTTTGGGGGAAGCCGAAGCGATTCTGGAGGAGGGAATTCCATGACCGTGGTGGGCCTGGACCTGGGGGGTACCAAGATCGCCGCCGGGGTTTTTGACGGCGAGAAGCTTCTTTCCAAGGTGGTCCTCCCTACCCCCGAGGAAGGCGGCATGGCGGTGGTAGAGGCCCTGGCCGAAGGGGTGGAAAGGGCAGAAAGGGAAGCCGGGGCGCGGGCTTTAGCCATCGGCCTGGGCACCCCGGGACCCTTGGACTTCAAGGAGGGGATCATCCGCTTCACCCCCAACATCCGGGGTCTCTTGGACTTCCCCATCCGCCGACTTCTGGAGGAGGCCACAAGGAGGCCCGTGTATCTGGAAAACGACGCCAACGCCGCCGCCTTGGCCGAGCACCATCTGGGAGCGGCCCGGGGGGAGGCTAGCTCCCTCTTCCTCACCGTTTCCACGGGCATCGGGGGCGGGGTGGTCCTGGGGGGGCGGGTCTTAAGGGGGGAAAGGGGGCAAGGGGGAGAGCTTGGGCACATCACCCTGCTTCCCGGAGGACCGGCATGCGGGTGCGGGTTGGAGGGGTGCCTCGAGGCCCTGGCCGCCGGCAGGGCCTTGGAAAGGGAAGCCTCCTACGCCTACAACCGCAAGGTGGATACCAAAGAGCTTTTCCAGCTCTTTGCGGAAGGGGAACCCAAGGCCAGGCGCATCCTCCTCCAAGCGGCCCGCTACGTGGGCATCGGCCTCGCCAGCCTGGTGAAGGCCTTTGACCCCGGGGTGGTGGTGGTGGGCGGGGGGCTAGCCCTAAACGCTCCCCCGGCGTACTGGGAAACCCTGGAGGAGGCCTACCGGCACTACCTCTCGGGCTGGGAGGTGCCCCCTCTGCGCCGGGCCCTTCTGGGCGGAGAAGCTGGGCTTTTGGGCGCCGCCCTCACCGCCCATCTGGCGGTACGAGGCAAAGGCCAGTGAGGAAGAGCGCCCCTGGGAAAACCCAGGAGCGCTCTTTAGGCCCGGGGCTAAACCCCGTAGACCTCGCAGGCCACCATGGTATCCACGCTGCCGTCGGTGGTGGGGGTAGGCCGGGTGGCGTAGTTGAACTCCTGGTCGGGCTTGGGGAAGAGGGCCGGCATGGCCACCACCCCGGGGCGGACCTCGTCGGTCACCCGGGCCACCGCTTTGCACTTGCCGTAAGGGGATTCCAGAACCACCCATTGGCCGTTTTTTATGCCCCGGGCCCGGGCGTCCAGGGGGTTGATGAGAAGGTAGGCATCAGGCGTCCTCTCGTACACGCCAGGGGTATCCCAGTAGGTATACCCCGTGTTCCAAAGCTCGTTGAGCCGGAAGTCAATGGCCATCAAGGGGTAGCGGGTGCTCACCTCCCCCCATTCGTACTTGCGAAGGTCAAAATCCTTGAGCGCCGCAAACTTCTCCACATGGACCTTGTTGTCCTTGGTGAAGAAGCGCCGGCCCAAAAGGGCCTCCATCTCATCGGAATACAACCTTTCGGGCGACCTGCCGTTCACCATGGGGTAGCGGAGGCCGTTGGTACCCGCCTTCAGGAGGCTATCCCAGTCCATCTCCTTGACCCAGTCGTTTTGCGACCGGATCTCGTCCCAAATCTCCCGGGGGTTTTTCCAATCAAAGCCGGGAATCCCCATCTTCTTGGCCACTAGAACCACGTGCTCCCAATCGGGCCGGGCCTCGCCGGGAGGATCCATGAACTTTTGAAGGATCCGCACCCTGCGGTCCTCGCTGGCCAGGATGAGGTCCGCCTCGCCCCAGGTAGCGGCGGGCAGGATCACGTCGGCAGCAGCGTCCATCTCGGTGTGGATGCGGTCGGAAACCACCAGGAAAGTCTTCTCCATCAGGGGCCGGAAGCGGCTTAGTGTAGGCAGTTGCTTGAAGATGTTGCAGCCGTAGGCCCAAAGGGCCTTGACCTTCCCTTTCTCCAACCCCTCATAAATGTTGAGGTTCTCCGCCCGGGAAGGGGGTTCCTCGGGCCAGGCGAAGGTGCCTTTAGGGTGCCCTCCCGAACGGGAGACGCAGGCCCCCGGCTTCCCCACGTTGCCCAGAAGGATTCCCAGCACCGCATAGGCGTGCTGGGCCTCAAAGGCCGCCATCTGGTGAATGAGCCCCTTTTCGTGGAGGAGCATGGTCTGGCCCTTGTTCTCAATGAGGAGCTCGAGGGCCTTAAGAATCTTCTCTCGGGGTATTCCGGTGGTCTTAACGGCGCTTTCCAGGGAAAACTTGGGGTCCCTTACCGTTTCCACCACCCGGTCAAAGCCCGTCACGTGCTTCTTTACAAACTCCTTGTCGTAGGCGTCCCGCTCCAGGACTAGCCTTATTAGGGCTCCCACCAAGATGGGGTCGGTGCCGGGCCGGATCTGCAGGTGGAGGCCCCCGTGCTTCTCCGCCATCTGGGCCTGGAAGGTGCGCCGGGGGTCGATGTCAATGTGCTTGGCGTTCCCCGGGGCCAGGTTTTTGAGGTAGAAGCGGTGCCACCAGATGCTGCCGTTGTTGTGCAGGTTGGTGCCAGCGGTGACCAGGAGCTTGGTGACCTCAAAGTCCTCCACGGTGAAGCTCCGGGTGCCCGTGCCAAAGGCCGCCGAGATGCCGGCGCTTTCCTCGTCAAAGAACCAGCCGTTACCCGCATAGGAGGAAGAGCCTAGGCCCTTGAACCAGAACTTGAGGATGGCGTAGGTGGGTAGGGTCCAAAGCCAGTCCCCAAAGACCATGCCTAGGGCATCAGGCCCGGACTGCTCCTTGATCCTGGTAAACCGCTCGGCGACGAACTCCGCAGCTTCATCCCAAGAAACCCGGGTGAGGGGGGAGTCCTTGCCTTTTAGCCGCACCAAAGGGTAAGCCAACCGCTTGGCCGCCACCTCCTGGGACCTGGGAGTATAAAGGGTGGTGGCATTCCCTCCACCCCTTACGGAATAATCCCCCTGGTTGATGACGCATTCCCTGTCTGGGACGATGGCCACCATCACCTCACGGCCGTCCTTCCAAACCCGGTTCACGAAGCTAGGGTGCACCCATTCCCCGGAAAGGGGCGTGGTGTAGCTGCCTGCAGGCTTCTTGCCCTTGCCCGGCTCCCACACGTAGGCCTTGTACCCGCATTGCACCATGCAGTACTGGCAGGTGAGGTTGAACACCTGGGCGTCGTCCGGAGGAAGCTCGAGGGCCTCCAGGGGCTTTTCGGCATCCAGGCTAAAGGCCTTGGCCTCTTCCCAGGTGAGAAGGGGCAGGACCCCCGAGCCCACCAACGAGGATTTGAGGAACTTTCTTCTATCCATGCCCTACCTCCTCAGGCGTTGCTGGCTCTTCCGTAGATGAGGCCGTAGGCCACGCCCACGGCATAAACGCTGCCTCCGGCCACCTCTAGGACAATCCGGGGAAGCCGGCTTATGGACGGGCCCTCGAGGCAAAGACCGCCCCGGGAAGGGTCGTAGAGGCTCATGTGGCAAGGGCAGACCAAAAGCTTCTCCTTGGGATCAAAGGCCGTAGGGCAACCCATGTGCTGGCAAAGGGCAGAGTAGGCCACGATGGACTTTTTGGGACCCACCCCCATGTAGGTGGGCCGGCCCATGTCCAGGAGGATGGCCGGGGAACCCTCGTCCGGGTAGCTAAAGCTCACAGGCTGGAGGGGAACCAGGCCCGCCAGGTCCGCCACCCTCACCCGCTCCCCTTGGGCAAACACCTTCCTCATGGCCACCGGCGCCCCGGCAACACCCAGATAGACCAAAGCCTTTCGCCTGCTAACCACCATTTAGGCCACCTCCTTTCCGACCCAAATCTAGGTGGAGGCCGAGGCGGGGAACAAGCCCCCTTTGGGCCAGGAGCGGCTTGTGAAACGGGGAGCTATATAGCCCTTTGGGGCTAGCCCAGAAGTTGCCTTTCGTGGCTAAAAGTGCATTGACAAATGTCCCAAAGGCTGATAAGAAGAACTTAGGGCGTAACCGAGAAACGCTTGGGTGGCAGTCCCAGGGGGTAGGGTTCATAAGCAAAGCTAGCAACGGATGAGGGGGTTCCCTAATGGATCGCTTTTTGCTGGAGGTGCTTGGCTCGGTCCTCGAGCCCCTGGCCTTGATCGGAAAGGGCCGGCGCATCCTCTACGCCACCCCTAGCTTCCAAAGGCTTGCCCACCTCGGCGAGGAGGATCCTCTTTGTCTGGAGGTTTTCCAGCCCGCCTTCTCCTCGGACCGCACCCCTTGTTGCTGGGACCTGGCCTTCTGTTACCAGGCCGGGGAGGTGGGCATCTGGCTCACCCAGGACCTGAGCCAAGCCATCCTGTGCCACGCCCACATCGTGGGTCTAGACGGTTTTGCGTCCTTTTTGTTACTCCGGATGGAACCCTTGCCCAAGGAACCCGCACCCGAGGCCTCTCCGCCTTGGTCCTTCCCCAGCAGGCGGCTCTTCCGGAGCCTATTCCAGAGCCTGGGCAAAGAGGGCTACCAACGCTACGTGGCCGGCCTCCTCAAGAGGGCTTACGCTTTGGAGGAGGTGTGCTGGCTGGAGCCCCGGGAAGGGGGTGGCCTTGCTCCCCTGGTCCAAAAGGTACGGGAGGCCATGGCGGCCCCCTTGCCCTTTGACCTGGTCTATAACGGGAAGTATTACCACGTCTTCCCTGGAAGCCACCCGGAAAGCCCCTTTTTGTTGGTAAGGGGTCTTAGAAACGTGGGCACAAGAGACCTCCTGGGACTCCTTTGGGCCGCGGACGGAGGGTGGGGGGATAGGGAGGATCATGGCCAGGGGCCCATGGAGTCCGAGGATCTCGGGGCCCTCAACTCCTTAACCCAACGGGAGTGGCAAATCCTGGCCCTGGTGGCCGAGGGAACCGATAACAAAAAGATCGCCGCTACCCTAGGAATCAGCCTTAACACCGTGAAGAACCACATCAAAAGCATCCTGGCCAAGACCCAAAGCCGGCGTCGTACCGAGCTGGTCCGCCGGTACCTCCAGGCCCTAGTGGACCCATCCCTTCCCGGACCTCACGCCAAGAATCCCACCCCAGCCAAGGGAAGAAGGCCCCGGAGCAAGCCCTCTTGAAGGCCCGGCCCCAGCCTTGCGATAATGCCCTTTGGCAGGCTATGGACCCTTGGGGAGGTGAGGAGTGGAAGCGGGAAAGACATTGCTCTTCCTAGGCTTCCTTCTGGTTCTCCTGGGCCTCCTTTTCCTCTACGCCCCCAAGCTCTTCTCCTGGTTCGGCCACCTGCCGGGGGACATCCGCATTGAGCGGGAGGGGCTAAAGGTGTACATCCCAATCGCCTCTACCTTGGTCCTCTCCCTTCTTTTCACCCTGCTTTGGAACCTCCTCGCCTTCCTTCGCCGCTAGGTTCCAGACCTCCACCAGCCCTTTGCCCAACGCTCTTCCCCCTTCCTGCCGGACCCTATAGGCCCGCAAGGCGAACTCCGCCACCCCAAGACCCCAAAACTTTAGGCGGATAGGGCCAGGGGGAAGAAGGATGCGGTGGGTGAAGCTTTCCTCCAAGCGGATATACCCTTCGCTCCGGACTCCCCTGACGAGCAAAAGGAGGCCCCAAGAACCCTGGGGAGCGTAAGCCTGCCCCACCAGCTCCAACACCGCCTCCTCTTCCCAAGAGGCGAGGTCCAGGTGGGCGGTATCCCCTGGTTCCAACAGGGCCAGACCAAACCCTTGCTCCATGGGAAATACTCCCTCACCACCCTGCACCAGCAGGGCCAGCTCCCGCCCTAGTACCCTTTTCCCAACACTCTTACCTTCCCCCAAGAGGGCCTGGCGTAAGGGGGAATCAAGGAGGCTTTCGTACTCTTCTCCCAAGGCCCTTCGGTGCAGGGCCTCCTCCCGCCTGCAACCAGCAAGGGCCAAAGCGGTGGCCGCTCGTTCGTGAAGCTCGCGCCGTCGGCCCGGGGGCAAGGTGGAATAAAAAAAGCGGCGCTCCGCCTCCTTGGCAAAGCGGTAACCCTCTCCTTCCCGATAAACCAACCACCCTTTCCGCTCCAACTCATCCAGGTAAGGCAACGCCGCGAAAGCGTCCAAAACCTGTTCGGGAATGGGCCCTGGGGCCACGGAAAGCCACTCCAGGGCTACGCGGGCCGGCTCGCTAAGCCACCGGGCCTGCAGGCGAAGTTGGGCCAGGAGGCGCTGCGGAAGGTTGGACGATGCCAGCCATTCAGGGATCCATTCCGGCTGTCCCCCCGCCAGGAAGTAGGCCCTGGCGGCTTGCGGAAAGCCGTATTCGGTCAAGAGCCCCTGCCTGGCCTCGAGCCAAGATAGCGGGGAGAGCTCCAGTACCCGCATGCGCTCCACGGGATAGCTGGCCCTAAGCTCCAGGAAGAAGCGGGGCTCCTCCCCGGGGTCTAGTCTCAGGATCAAAAAAGCCTTGGAGCGCAAAAGTTCCCGCAAGGGCACCTGGGGATAGGGAGCCTCCAGGTAGACCAACCCTTCCGGGCGCAGGTTCTGGTGAAAGGCCAAGCCCAAAACCCGCGCCAGCTCCTGGGCCAGCTGGCGCGGGCCTGCCCCAAGCCGACCCTTCAAAACCAGAAGAAAGGGAGGGCGCAAGGCGGAAAGCTCCCGCAAAAGCCCCTGGCGGCAGGTCGGGCCAGGAAAGGCCTCGTGACGGGTGCGCACCTCCTGCACCCACTCCCACAGGCCCTCCACCTCCTCCAGTCCCTCCAGGATCTCCCCGTGCCCTGAGGTTTCCAGCTTCAGCCAAGGGGGCAAAACTAGCGGATCCTGCCCCTTGGGGAAAACCTCCCGTCCCAGGGCCTGGGCCAGGCGGTGCAGCTCCACCCGCAGGTTCTGCAAACCTGCCCCATGGCCGTAAAGCAGGTCGGCCAGGCGGGCCCTAGAGGTGGGCCCCTCCAGGGCCAAGTAATAGAGCAAGGCCAGTCCCTTATGGGAAACCCGCAGCTCCGTCCCCCGGAAAAGTACACGTGCCCGGCCAAAAAGGGGCAGGGCGTAAACCGGAACGTTAAGGCCGCGTTTCAAAGCGTTACCTTCCTTAGCTTTTAGGTTAGCACACCCCGATGGTCCCCTGGGCAACAGGGCTCTTCTCCGTAACGCCCCCGTAACGCCCCTCCCCTTAGGGTGAGGGCGTCCTGAGAGGCCACCACCTCGAGGGGCAGATTCGGAGGGATATATGCGCAAAGGCATTCTGGTAGCAGTATTGGCTCTAGCACCCCTGGCCCTGGCCCAGGCCCCCACGGTGGCTCCCACCAAGGGCAACGGCCCTGACGCCTACGCCAAGGGCGCGGACTCGGCCTCCGTGAACCAGACCATCGAGCTCATCCTGCCCAAGGCCACGGCCCTGCACCTGGACGTGACCACCCTGACCTTTGACCTCACGGGGCTGGACGGGGCTACCTGGCCCAACTCCACCCCGGACTTTGGCGGGCAGATGGTCTGCGTCTATGGGCTTTCGGACCAGGACATCAAGACCCAGTTGGGGGATAACTTCTACAACCAGGTGCAGACCCTCCCCATGGGGACCAGCTATGGGGTAGCCCAGTGGCCCAACATCACCATCAACGGCGGCGGTGCGGTGACCGCTTATCCCCCCATCAAGCTGGATAAGAACGGGGAACTCGTCCCTGGCAGCAAGAACTACTTCGTCTGCTACCGCACCTTCATCCTGCAGAAGTTCTCCAACGGGAAGCAGTGGCACCTGACCGTGAACCGCAACGACCCCGAAGGCGCCCAAGGGATCCAGCATCTCTACATCCAGGATAACCCCTGCGATACCTTCGGCGCGGCTACGGGGCTTTACGAGCTTCCCAACGGGGCCAACCTGGAACTGGTACCCCGTAACCTGCAGGCCGGCCCTACGGGAGCCCGCTCCGGCAACAACCCCGAGCGGTGCGGATACAAGAGCTGGCTGGATGACCTGGTGGTGGTGGCCGTCAAGGTCAACAGCGACCTCTGGGGCAAGAGCACCGCGAACCTTACCTACACCTTAGCGACCACGGCTTGGTAGGCGAACCCGAAGGCCTGGCCCTAGGGCCAGGCCTTCGCCCTATTGGTGAACCATGAAGCGAATCTTTCCCTTCCTCCTAAGCCTGGCCCTCGGCGCCCTGGCCCAGAGCACCCTAGGCGTGGAACCCCCCGTCCTCCTCAAGGAGGCCAAACCGGGAGAAACCCTTACCCAAACCCTTACCGTCTACAACGTGGGTACCCGCCCGGTGCGGGTCCGGGCCAGCCTGGGGGACTGGACCTACGATCCCATGGGAAAGATCCAGTTCCTGCCCACGGGCTCCCTAAAGGAAAGCGCAAGCCCTTGGGTCACCTTTTCGCCGGCGGAGTTCCTGCTGGAACCCAAGCAAAACCGCCCCCTCACCTACACCCTCACCGTACCCAAGGAGGCTACCCCCGGCACCCACTGGGGCATCCTCTTCTTGGAATCCGAGGATCCTAACCCACCCCCGGGGGTACCCTTGGCCACCTTCCGGGTGCGCATGGCCCATGTCTTTTACGTGAACGTACCCCCCCTTTCCGCCTCCGGGCGTATCACCGGCATCGTGCCCAGTCCCCCCAAAACCCCTGAAGAGCCCTACCGCTTCGCCATCCAGTACCAAAATACCGGTAACACCGCCCAAAAACTCGCCGGCCGCTTTGAGGTGCGGAACGCCTCAGGACGGAAAACGGCGGAGGTGGAGATAGAAGAGGTGGTGGTCCTTCCCGGTCAGGTGCGCATCCTCCCGGTAACCCTGGTGGGTCCTCTGCCCGTGGGGAGCTACACCGCTTTGGCCATCCTAAACTACGGCGATCCCGGGAAGGACGTGGCCGCCGATCTGCCCTTCGCCCTGCGCACCCCCCTGGCCGCACCCCCCGCGCCCCCCAGCGAAGAAGGGGAAAAAGGAGGCACCCCATGAGAAGCTGGTTACCCGCCATCGTCCTGTTCTTGGCCCCGGCCCTGGCCCAGGCCACCTGGATCGTTCAGACCCTGATCCCCGAGACCATCGCCCTCCGCACCCCCACCACCCAGATCGCCTTTGAGCTTAAGGACTACCCCCCCAAGGCCTTCCCTGCCACCTACCCCGCCAGCAACCTGGAAGGGGGCATTCTACCGGTCCAGGTCTTTTCCAACGCCCCCGGGGTGTGGAGCCTACTTCTCCAGATACCTGACCTGAAGGACCAAAACGGAGTTTTGCTTCTACCCGCTAAACAAGTCCTCTACCGGGTAAACGGAGGGCTTTGGCTAAGGGCCGACGGCACCCCGCAGATCATCTACACGCAAACGGGCCCCACAGGGGACTGGCTGGAAATCCGCCTGGAGTTCGCCCTCGAGCTCCTGGGCAACGAACGGGCGGGGAGCTATGTGGTCCAGGCACTGGTTACCGCCTTAAGGCAGCCTTGAAATGAGGTCCCTTCTGGCGCTTTTCCCCCTCCTTCTGGGCCTAGCCTGGGCCCAGGTGCGCTTCCTCCCCTCGCCTGGCCTTGCCGGAGTCCCGGGGGATTACCTCACCCTAAGCCTGAAAGTGGAGGGAAAGGGGTCGGTTCGCTTTCGCCTCTTTCCTCCGGAAGGCTGGCAAGCCCTTTCCCAAGAAAGACAAGCCGTGCTGGAGGGCCAGGAGGAAACCCTAAGCTTCACCCTCCGGGTACCCCCCTTACCCGCAGGCACCCAGGGGAAAGCCCAGGTGGTGGCCTATGAAGGGGAAAGGGAGATCGCCAGGACCAAGGTGGAGCTAAAGGTGTTGCCCCTAATCCAAGTTGCCCTTTCCGCCCCCACCCTCCTCGAGGCCGACCTGGGAGGGCCCTTTGAGTTTCCGGTTTACGTAAGCAACCGTTCCAACCAAGGGGAAGAAGTGTTCCTAGAGGCGGAGGCCGCCATGTTCCAGGTATTCCTAAACCCGGCGGGCCTGAGCCTAGCTCCCGGGGAGACTGGGGTAGTAAGGGTCCTGGTAGCCCCTAAGGGGCAGATTTCCGCCGGCTACCGCTTCTACATGAAGCTTAGAGCCACCCCCAAAACCCAGCCCGGGGCCCGAAAGGAGGCTGGGGTCATCGTGCTCTTCAAGGACCCCCTGACGGCCAGCGGCCCCAGGGGGCGGGACCCTGAACTTACCGTGGGCCTGGGCCTGGCCTTAAGCCTGGGGGCTTCTTTGGAGCGTGGCCAGCTCCGGGGCCAGGTGAGCTACCTCCTCTTACCCAGCTTAAGCGGGGCCCTTTCGGACTACGTGACCGCCACTGCCGGCACGGGCCCCTTTACCGGGGACCTGCAAGACCCCTGGCGCCCACCCCAGACCCTGACGCTAAGCCTCAAGGGGGAAGGCTGGGAGGCCCGGGCCCAAGGGGGACAAGGGAGTTTCGGCCTGGCAAGCACCTTCCGCCTGGATCCAGCCCGGGTGAGCCTCGAGGGCACCTACCGCCCAGGGGCCCTGGGCCTAAGGGCCAGCGCGGTGAGCCTGGATAAAAGCCTAGACTTGCAAGGAGCCCTCTCCACGCAAACCGCCCCTACAGGCCGCCAGGACAACCTTAGCCTGCGCTACCGCCTGCCCCTGGAAGGGGGCCTTAGCCTGGGCCTAGGCACCGACCTCAGCGGCCAGACGGGGGAGGCCTACCGCCTCTCCTTTGGCCTGAGCCAAAGCCTCACCTGGCAGACCCAAGACCTGGAACTGGTGCAAAGCTATGGCGGCGTGCCCATGGCGGGCCTCCACACCCTGGGCCTGGCGGGGGGCACACGGAGCCTTTACCCTTTGGGCCTTCGCGGAAGCACCAGCCTCCAGCTGGGGCCCAGCCAGGGGCTTTGGCAAAACCAGCTCACCCTTTATGCCCAGCCGGTGGCCGGGGCCTTCGTGAGCCTCACGGGAAGCTACCGCCAGCAGGGGGAAAGCCGGAGCTTCGGCCTGGCGCCGAGCCTCAGCACCGCCTTTGGCGAACCCGGGGTGTACAGCGGAAGCCTAAGCCTAGGCTACGGCCTAAATCGGCGGCTTTCCGGGGAAGGGCCGGAGAACCAAACCTACCAGGCCAGCCTTACCCTGGGCACCCGTGACCTCAGCCTGTCCGGATATTTCCGCTACCTCTTTCAAGAGGATCCCCTTTTGGAAGGGGGCGTAATCCTCCGCTTGGCCCTGGAGGGGGGAAGCCTCGAGGGGCAGTATCTGACCAAGCGGGGCACGAACAAGGACCTCACCCTCTACGGAGCCGCCTGGAACCAGCTCTGGCCCGGGAGCCTGCAAAGCCGCCTTTCCTACGAGCACCGCCTTGAGGAAAGCATCACCCAGCGTTTTGGCCTTTCCCTTTTCCAGCGGAACTTTCTGGAACCCGGCCTCTCGTTGGGTGCCTCCTATACCCTCATCCTGGAATCCGGGGAAGCCCGCCACGCCTTTGGTCTCAGCCTGGCCTACACCCAAGCCCTCACCTTCACCACCCCCAAGGAGGTGGTGGACCTCTTCGGCGGCCGCAAGGGGGGCGAGATCGTGGGCCGGGCCTTCCGGGATGAAAACCTGAACGGACGGCTGGATCCGGGCGAGGCCCCCTTGGCCGGGTTAAAGGTCTGCCTAGGCAAGACCTGTGAAACCACCGACGCCGAGGGCCGCTATCGCCTTTTCAGCGCCCCTGGCGAGGGTACCCTCTTTTTTGCCAACCTCCCTGCCACCCTGGCCCTCCTAGGGGAGGAGCGCGTCCAGGTTACCTTAAACACCCGGTTGGAGAAAAACTTGCCCTTTGCCCCCGCTACCACCCTAGCTGTGGAGGTGTGGGATGGGGAAAGCGAAAAAGGCTTGGCCTTCGCTGGGGTGTGCGCCGAAGGACCGGTGAAGCGGTGTACCCGGACCGACACCAATGGCCGCGCCCTCATCGGTGGGCTTTTCCGCGGGGAATACCGGATATATCCCGATCCCCGGTACCTGCCCGAGGGTTACCGCAGCGGGGAGCCCCTCCAGGTTCAGGTGGACCCCAGCCTACCCCCTAAGGCCACCCGGGTGGTGGCTCTCCCGCCCAGGCGGGAGGTGGAGGTAACCTACACCGCAGACCGCCTGAGTCTGGTAGCCACCGCCGATCCCTCCACCCCCATCGCCGGGGCCGAGGTGGAGATCAAGGCCCTGGTCCAGGGCGAAGCCCAGCAGGTCTTCCTGGACCTACCCTCAGGGCCGGTGACCCTGGCCCACCAGGAAGGGAACTACTACGCCGCCCGGATACGTCTGTCCTTACCCCCTGGGTTTCATACCCTGGCCGTGAGAGCCAAGGGGCAGGAGGAAGTTGAAGCCCCCTTGTTTCTTCAGGTGGTACCTGGCTCCCTCTATAGCCCCAGTTCCCTGGAGGGTCCTAAGGTAAAGATCACCCTGCGCTTCCGGGCTAATCGAGTGGTCCTCACGGAAAAAAGCCAGAGCTTTGCCTTAAAGAGCGCGGACGGCTACACCTGGACCGGGGAGGTACCCTTAGACCCCGGTCACCACACCCTTTTGGTGCTGGCCGACGGGGAAAGGTTGGGCCAGATAGACCTGACCATCCCTTCGGAAAGCGCAAACCATTGAAGTAGAAGGATTCGGAAAGGAGTGGTTAGTATGCGGCATTGGTACGCGGTTCTTTTAGCAGTAGGGCTCCTTGGCGCCTGCTCCCAGGCTCCCCAAGGCGTAAAGCCCCAAGTGGCGGTCGGCGCCTCGGTGACGGTGGAAAAGACGGCGGTACCCGAGTTCAAGCGCACCTACCGCTGGACCATGGAGAAGAAGGTGACGGATCCGGCGGGCGGAAGCCTTACCCTGGCTCCGGGGCAGTCCTACCTGGTCAAGTACGCGGTCTCCTTGGTGGGCACCCCTACGGACTCGGACTTCAAGGTGCAGGGGACGGTCACCATAAAGAACACGGGCGGGGTGGACGTCACCTTGCAAACCCCCAGCGATACCCTTTCCACAGGAGAAAGCCTCGCCCTCAACTGTGGGGTCACCTTTCCCTACACCCTACCCGCAGGCCAAGCGCTAAGCTGCACCTACAGCCAAAACCTGCCCAACGGGCAAAGCCGCACCAACACCGCCACGGTGAGTTGGAGCGGCGGCGGGGAAAGCGGCACCGCCTCAGGCCAGGCCAGCTTCGCCTTTACCACGCCCAGCGCGGTGGTGGATGGTAGCGTCACCGTAAGCGACCCTTCGGCCACCTTGGTCAGCGCCATTAGCGGCATCTCTCCCGAGGGCGTCATCTCCCAGACCTACTTCTTTGAGCGTTGGGTTAAGTTTGACGCCTGCGGGGAGTACCAGGTGGACAACACCGCCACCTTCACCACCAACACCACCCAAACCCAGGGCTCCGCCTCGGCCTCCCTTAACGTTAGCGTTCCCTGTGTTGGAGGGTGTACCCTTACCCAGGGCTATTGGAAGACCCACTCCACCTACGGCCCCGCCCCCTACGACAACACCTGGGCCAAGATAGGTGAGGACACCCCCTTCTTCCTGTCCGGCCAAAGCCACTACCAGGTTCTTTGGACCTCACCCAAGGGCAGCGCCTACTACATCCTGGCCCACCAGTACATCGCCGCTAAGCTGAACATCCTCAACGGGGCCTCCGCCACCCCTGCGGTGGATGCGGCTATGGCCTGGGCAGAAACCTTCTTTAATAGTTACAAGCCGAGCGATTCCCTGGACAAGGCCACCTCCAACCAGGCCAAGGGCTACGCCGCTACCCTGGATAGCTACAACAACGGCCTCATAGGCCCTGGTCATTGCTCGGAGTAAAACCTTCCCCCCGGAGAGCTTTTAGCTCTCCGGGGAGCTAAAGGAGGTAGCATGAAAAGAATCCCTTGGCTCCTGCTTCTCACCCTCGTAGCCTGCTCGGCTCCTCAAGGCATCAAGACCACGGGGAAGTTGCGCATTCAAAGCATCCAGCCCGACGTGGTGTCCGGGTGTACCGTGCGGGCAGGGGACTGGATGGCCCTTAAGGGCAACACCTTCGGCACACAAGCGGAGTGGGATGCCGGTACCAACCATGCCCTATTCCCCCCGGATCCGGGCTTGCCCGCGGAAAACCCCGAGATCACCCAGAGCGAAAACCCAGCCACCTTGATGTTCCGCGTGCCGCTAGGAGCCCAAAGCGGCCTTCTGCGAATCCACGTGGAAGGGGTAGGGGATGCGGAAATCCCCATCGCGGTGGAACAAATAGCCCCCCAGGTGGCGGTGCCGGGCTGCGAGGTCCCTGCCCCACCCCAAAACCCCGAGTAACGAGATCCTGGCCAAGCCCCCCTGTCCTGGCAGGGGGGTTTCACTTGAGGTGGCTTAGGAACTCCTCTCGGGTCTTCCCACTTTCCCGGAAAACCCCCAGCATGGCACTGGTGGTGGTGCGGGAGTGCTGCTTTTCCACCCCCCGCATCATCATGCAGAGGTGAACCCCTTCCACCACTACGCCCACGCCCTGGGGCTCTAAGACCTCCTGGATGGCCTCGGCGATCTGCACCGCTAGGCGCTCTTGCACCTGGAGCCTCCGGGCAAACATGTCCACGATGCGGGCGAACTTGGAAAGCCCTAGGATCTTCCCGTTGGGAATGTAGCCGATGTGGACCTGGCCAAAGAAGGGCAAGAGATGGTGCTCGCACATAGAGTAGAACTCTATGCCCTTCACCACCACCATCTCGCTTCCCTCGGCGGGAAATACGGCTTCGTTCACGATAGCCTTCAGATCCTGCCGGTAACCCCGGGTGAGGAAGGCCCAGGCCTTGGCCACCCGCTCAGGGGTTTTAACGAGACCCTGACGGGAAGGGTCCTCACCGATCACCTGGAGCCACTCCGCAGCAAGGCGCTGCAAGCGCTCCAAATCCATTTCCGTTTCAAAGGCCAGGCCGGTTTCCTCTATCTCCACCATCTTGCGTTCCATCTTGTCACCCTGACTCCCTAGCCTATGTAGCCCCGGGCTCACTCGGGGGAGAGAAAACCCTCCTCCACCAAGGGGAGGGCCTCCTCCGGGCCCAGGGGAAAACCTTGGGAGGCCCGCCTCAGGACCTCGAGGGCCTCCTTTCGGCTGCGCTTCAAGCGAAGGTGTAGCTCGCTAAAGGGGTTCAGGGCATCCTGGCCCCGCAGGGTAAGGCGGTAGCGCCTCGGAAGGTCCACGGGGGAAAGCCCCTGGCGGTAGCGCTCCGCCAGCGCCCGATACCGGGGGGCGTTTCCCGGAGGCTCCGCCGCCCCTTTGATGCGGGCCGGGACCCCCACGGCCAGCTTCCCTTCGGGAACCTCCATTCCGGGAGGGACCACCGCCCCTGCCCCCACCACGGCATTCCGCCCCACCCTGGCCCCGTTCAGCACCACCGCCCCCATGCCGATCAGGGCTCCTTCCTCCACCACCGCCCCATGGACCACCGCCCGGTGGCCCACGGTGACCCCTGGGCCTATAAGGCAGGGGAAGCCGGGGTCGGCGTGAAGCACGGCTCCATCCTGAACATTGCTCCCTGGCCCCACCACCACCCGCTCCAGGTCCCCCCGGACCACCGCACCAAACCAGATGGAAGCCCCCTCCCCCACCTCCACCTCCCCCACCACATAGGCCCCGGGGGCAATGAAGGCGGTGGGATGTACCTTTGGAGTCTTCTCCTCAAAACGGTAGACGCTCAAGGGCCACCTCCAGAAGGCGCAGGTCCTCGGGGAAGGAAAGGAGGTCTCGGGCCTCCTCTGGGGTGAACCAGCCGAGCCCGCTCATGCCCTTTTCCAAACGGGGTTCGCCTTCCCCCCGCATAAGGAACCAGTGGATCTCCCGCTCCACCCCCTTAGGGTTCACGTAGCGGGTGGGGAAAAGGGGGACTAAGGCCTCTGCCCTCACCCCCGTTTCCTCCCAAACCTCCCGTACCGCCGCTTCCTCCAAGGACTCCCCCGGCTCGAGGTGCCCTTTGGGGAAGACCCAGAAGCCCATGCGGTCTCGGAGGAGAAGCACCTCCCCCCTGGGGTTAAACACCACACCTCCCGCACCTAACTCCACGGGTACCTCCTCTTGAGGTGGCTCAAGGTGCCCTCGTCCACCTCCGGCCCCCCTTGGTACCGTTCCTCCAGGTTCTCCATACCTATCAGGGCCAGGAAAGCCCGTTCCGTGGCCTCATCAAACTCCCCCTGAACCTCCCCCGCATAAAGCCCCAGCTTCTGCAGCACCCCTTGCAACCACCGCACCTCTTCCGGGGTAAGAGGGCGGCGCTCCTTGGGCCTTTCAAAGAGAAGGCGGTGGAGGGAAAGCAGGCGAAAAAGTTCCTCCACAGGCCCAGGATGGTCGTCCACCCGAAGGTCTATGTACCGATCCCAAAGCCCCCCATACCCCTTGCCCTCCCCTACCACCAAAAGGGCCGCGGACTGCTTGCCCCTCTTATCCCCCCCCGCCTCTTCCCCGGCCTTCAGGGCCAAAAGAAGCCTCTCGGGAAAAGGTGTCCTTTCCTCCCGCAGGAAGGTTTCCACCATGGCCTCCACCACCTGGGAACCAGCCAGAAGGTTGCCCTGAACAGCAAGGCCCCGCTTCCCCATCCCCCCAGCCCAAGGATGGCACTCCGCCCCGGTAAAGCTGAGGGCCTCGCCCTTGGCGGTCACCAGGCCGAACTGGCGCCTTTCCAGCTGGGGATCGGTGCGGCGGAAAGCTTCCAAGACCCCTTCCGGGCTGGCCCCTTGTTCCAAAAGGGCAAGCCCTTGCGGTCCAAAGCGGGGGTTGGCATAGGATTGGGTGGCCACAGCCCCCACCCCTGCCCGGGCGAAGGGGACCACCGACCCCACAGCCAGGAACTTGCTGGCCACGGCCACGCCCAGGTCCCCGGTTTCCGGGTCCTGGGCCACCAGGGAAAAGGTGGCCACCACCATACCCCTATCCTACGCGCCCTCCCGTGGTAAAGTGGGGGGATTGGTGCGCCCATGGAAATTCGGAACATTGCCATCATCGCCCACGTGGACCACGGAAAAACCACCCTGGTGGACGCCATGCTCCGCCAGGCCAAGGCTTTGGCCAAGGAAGAGGGGGAGCGGATTCTGGACTCCTACGAGCTAGAGAAGGAGCGGGGCATCACCATATTGGCCAAGAACACCGCCGTGGTCTGGAACGGGGTGAAGATCAACATCGTGGATACCCCCGGCCATGCCGACTTCGGCGGGGAGGTGGAGCGGGCCCTCTCCCTGGTAGATGGGGTGCTTCTGCTGGTGGATGCCGCCGAAGGCCCCATGCCCCAGACCCGTTTTGTCTTGCGAAAGGCCCTGCAAGCGGGGCTAAAGCCCCTTGTGGTCCTCAATAAGGTGGACAAGAAGGAGGCCCGTCCCGACGAGGTGCTGAACCTTACCTTTGACCTCATGGTGGAGCTGGGAGCCACGGAAGAGCAGCTGGACTTTCCCTATCTCTACGCCATAGGCCGGGAAGGACGGGCCTGGCGGAACAGCCCCAGAGAAGACCTCAGCGAGCTTTTCCAAGCCATCCTCGAGCACATCCCCCCTCCCCGCTGGGAGGAGGGCCCTTTCCAGCTCCTGGTGGCCAACCTGGACCACTCCCCCTATTTGGGGCGCGTGGCCATCGGCAAGGTGACCCGGGGCCGGGTGCGCACGGGAGAAACCCTGGCCATCTTGAAAGAAGACCGGGCCCTTTCCGCCAAGGTGGCGGCGGTCTACACCCACCAGGGCCTGAAGCGGGTGGAGGTGGCGGAAAGCCTCCCCGGGGACATCGTGGCCTTAGCTGGCATGGAAGGGGTAGAGATCGGGGATACCCTGGCCCATCCTGAAGACCCAAAGCCCCTTCCCCGCCTTAGGGTGGACGAGCCCACCGTGGCCTTAACCCTCACCGCCAACACCTCCCCCTTTGCCGGACGGGAAGGGGTGCACGTGACGGGCCAGAAGCTGAAGGAGCGCCTTCTTAAGGAGCTCCGCACCAATGTGGCCCTCCAGGTGGAAGAGGTGGGTCCCGAGGTCTTTGAGCTTCGGGGCCGAGGGGAGCTCCACCTGGCCATACTCCTGGAGACCATGCGCCGGGAAGGGTACGAGTTCAGCGTGGGCCAACCCAGGGTCTTAAGCAAGGATGGCCTCGAGCCCTATGAGCTTCTGGTGGTGGAGGTACCTCAGGACCGCTTCGGAAGCGTAATGGAGGCCCTGGGAGTCCGCCGGGCGGAAATGGTCCACATGGAGGTGGGCGAACGGGTGCGGGCGGAGTTCGTGATCCCAGCCCGAGCCCTGTTCGGTTTCCGCAGCCTTTTCCTTTCCCTTACCGGGGGCGAGGGGCTCTTGGGCCACACCTTCCACGGCTTCGGCCCCGAGGCGGGCCCTATCCCCACCCGCACCACGGGAAGCGCCGTGGCCATGGAGGCGGGGGTAGCCACCGCCTACAGCCTGAACCGCCTGCAGGAACGGGTGCAGTTTTTCATTGAACCGGGCACCGAGGTCTACGTGGGCATGATCGTGGGGGAGCACGTTCGGGAAAATGACCTGGACGTCAACGTCACCACCGCCAAAAAGCTCACCAACATCCGGGCCGCAGGCTCCGACGAGAATATCCGCCTGGTCCCTCCAAGGCGGCTTTCCCTGGAGGAAGCCCTGGAGTTCCTGGCCGAGGACGAACTTTTGGAGGTGACCCCCAAAAGCCTCCGCCTGCACAAGAAGGTCCTGGACCCCGCAAAACGCAAGCGCCTGGTGGGGAGATAACCCCCTTGCCACAGGGTGCAGGAGGTGTAGAATCGGCCCGTGAAGCGTTTGATGCTCTTCCTTTTGGCCCTCCTGGGCCTTGGCCTGGGTCTGGCCCAGGCCCCGGTAAAGGTACGCATCGGGTTTAACCCCACCCAGAACTCCGACCAACTCAAGGCGGCCGCCCAAGCCATCGCCGACTACATTGAGAAGGAGTTCAAGGGAACGGTAGAGGTGGAGATCTTCGTCCCCACCGAGTACCGCGGCCTCATTGAGGCCATGCGGGCGGGCAAGCTGGAGTTTGCCTTCTTCCCTCCCGACGGCTACGTGTTGGCCCACCGGGAAGCGGGGGCGGAGGTCCTCCTGAAGTCGGTACGCAACGGCAGTCCCTATTACTGGTCGGCCATCATCGTGCGCAAGGACTCCGGGATCAAGAGGATTGAGGACCTCGAGGGCAAGACCATCGCCTGGGTAGACCCCCTTTCCGCCGCTGGTTACGTCTTTCCCCGGGCAGCTTTGGTGAGCCGAGGCATCAACCCCGACACCTTTTTCGCCAAACAAGTTTTTGCCGGGAAACATGACGCTGCGGTGCTCGCGGTCCTCAACAAATCCGTGGACGCCGCCGCCACCTTTGCCAACGACGACAAGAACAAGTCCGGGGCCTGGACCCAGTTCCTAAAGCCCGAGGAGGCACGCCAGATCACCGCCATCTTCTACTCCAAGCCCATTCCTGGCGATACCTTCTCCGTGGCCAAGGAGTTCCTCAGCAAATACCCCAACCTAGCCAAGGGAATCGCCGCCGCCCTCCAGCGGTGCCAGGCACCCAAGTGCACCTTGCTACAAAACCTTTACCGCATTGATTACATGGTTCCGGCCAAAGACAGCGATTACGACGTGGTGCGCGAGGCCCGGCGCATCTCCGGCCAGGACAAGTGAGGCCCTGGTCCTCCTGGCCCCCAGGAGGTCCTGGGGGCCTTTTTGGGGAAGACGAGGAACCATGATCGTGGTTAAAAACCTGAGCAAGGTCTTTCCCGATGGTACCCAGGCGCTTTCGGAGGTAAGCGTTTCCATCCCCCAAGGCGACTTTGTGGCCATCATCGGCCTCTCGGGCGCGGGGAAAAGCACCTTCCTGCGCACCTTAAACCGGCTGGTGGAGCCCACCACCGGTGAAGTGTGGGTGGGAGGGGTGGAGGTTACCAGGCTTTCCCGCAAGGAGCTCCAGGTCTTCCGCCGCAAAGTGGGCTTCATCTTCCAACAGTTCAACCTGGTCCAACGCCTTTCCGTACTGGAAAACGTTCTCCACGGGCGCCTGGGCTATTTGCCCACCTGGAAAGGGCTTCTCGGGCTCTATCGGGAGGAGGATTTCGCCATCGCCCTGGAGCAGATCCGCCGGGTGGGCCTTCAGGGCAAGGAGCAAGCCCGCGCCGACCAGCTCTCCGGTGGCCAGCAACAACGGGTGGCCATCGCCCGCGCCTTGGCCCAGGAACCCAAGCTGATCCTGGCGGATGAGCCCATGGCCAGCCTGGATCCCCGGCTCTCCGACGTGATCCTGGGTATTCTTAAGGAGTACAACGAGGAAGCGGGGGTGACGGTCCTGGTTAACATCCACGTGCTGGAACTAGCCCGGCGCTACGCCCGGCGGATCCTGGCTTTCAACCGGGGAAGGCTGGTCTTTGATGGCCCGGTGGAGGCCTTGACCCCCGAGGTGGAACGGATGGTCTACGCGGGCAACCTGGAGGCTCTATGAGCCTGGCCCTTTTCCTGCTGGGTATGGTCTTGGCGGGCTTCCTTGGCCTAGGCCGGGGTTCCATGCGCCGTTACCTGGTGGCCGCGGCCCTAGGCCTTTTGGTGGCCACTCCCACCTTCCCCCTGGTGGAAGCCGTAGGTTACCTCTCCCGGGAATCCCTGGGGCCCACCCTCTTAGCCCTTCTCCCCTCAGCCCCGCACCTGGCCTTGGTTCCCCTGGGAGCCATTTTGGCCCTGGTCTTGGCCCACTTGGGCGGACGGGCCGCAGGCGTTGGAGGGGTGCTGGGCGGGGGATTGGCCCTAGTGGGCCTCCTCACCTTCCTCCAGGGCCCTGCCCATCTGGTGCGGCTCAAACCCCTCCCAGGACTTATGGAGGGGGTAGTGGCCTTGGGCTTCCTGGTTCCCTTTGTGCTTCTTGCAGCCTGGCGAAGGAGGCAAGCGGGGCTATGGCTCCCTCTGGGTATAACCCTGAGCCTGGGGGCTTTTGCCTGGCTCAACTCCCCCCAAGGCCATACGTACTTTCCCCGGATGGAGGGTTACTACAAACTCATCCTCCCCGCTGAGCCCGGAGCAGAAGAAAGCCTGGTACAGGCCTACAACCAAGCCCTACAGGAACTCAACCGCGTGCGGGAAGAAATCGGACTTCCACCCTTAAAGCCCATCCAGGACCTCACCGGCCTAAGCGAGGGACGCCTGCCCCAGGAGGTAATCCAGGAAGGCTACCGCCTACTGCAACCCCAATCCCCCACCTACGGCGCCGTGGCCCTCCTGCTCTTCCTCGGTGTGATGATGGGCTCAGGGGCATGGCTTCTTCTACGCCCTCAGTTAACGCAACCCGATGATCTCCGCACAGGCCTAGTCTTGGCCCTCGTGGTCTATAGCATCTTCCCCGCCTTTGACGCCACGGAATTCGATCTGGCCAAGCTGGTCAAGGGCTGGCCCTTCCTGGTGAACTTCCTGGACCGGGCTTGGCCCCCCAATCTGGCCCAGCCGCAAAGCGGGATCTACCCGCTTCAAAGCGTGGCCAGCGAGATGCTTCTTACAGTGGAGATCGCCCTGGTGGGTACCCTGCTGGCCGCTATTTTCGCCCTGCCCACCAGCTTCCTAGCTGCCCGCAACCTCACCTTTCAGAACCCAGTACTCCGCCTTCTCTTCTACTTGATGCGCGGTTTTTACAACGTGGACCGTGGGGTGGACACCTTGATCTTGGCCCTGATCCTGGTAGCGGCGGTGGGCCTGGGTCCTTTTGCCGGAGTGCTGGCCATGGCCATTCACTCCATCGCCGACCTGGGCAAGCTCTACTCCGAGGCCATAGAAAACGTGGACAAAGGGCCTATCGAAGCCTTAGAGAGTGTAGGAGCAAGCGGGAGCAATGTACTGCGCTGGGCCATCCTACCCCAGGTGCTCCCCCTTCTTGTGTCCTATACTTTGTACCGCTTTGAGATCAACTTCCGGGTATCCATCGTCTTGGGATTGGTGGGGGCTGGGGGCATCGGCTTTTTCATCAAAGGCGCCATGGACGCCGGCCACTACGACCAAATGGTGATCGGCATCATCGCCATCGTGTTGGTGGTTAACCTGATAGATTTCGCCTCCAGTTGGCTACGAAGCCGCCTGGTGTAACAAAAAGGCCGGGCTAGACGCCCGGCTCTTGGCTCTTTACGCTTTACTCCTCTTCCCGTTCCCCGTAGGTTTCCAGGGCTTCCTGCCACGCCTGGCTGATCTCCTTGGCCTGTTCCATCTTGACCTCCCTGAGCCTAAGGGTAAGGGGCGGGAGGCCAAAGCGGGCCAAGGTAAAGGGAAAACCGGTACACCTTGCGAGCGGTGTAGCCTGCGCTTCTTACACCGAGGTCAGGACTGGAGGAGGGCTTCCGCCTCGAGGCGGGCCAGCACGCTTCCCAAGCTTCCCCCTTGCCAGCGCTCCACCGCATAGGCGGAGAGGGGAAACCGCTCCTTAAGCCTCCGCATAAGCCCGGCAGCATCCTCGGGCCGGCTTCCTTGCAGCACCAAGAGGTACCCCCCCTCCAGGCGGAAGGCCAGATCCCCCCGGCGAAGCTCCGCCTGCAGCCTTTCAGGGGAAGCGGAGGTGGAGAGGTAAACCAGCACCAAGGGGCGCCTTAGGGCTAGGCCTTCCAGGGCCCCGGCCAGGCGGCGCAGGTCTTCCTGGGAACCGATGCCCTCCAGGGCGGGCAAAAGGGGTGCCTCCCGCCCCGTGCCCAGGAAGAAGGCCATGGCTAGGGCCAAGGCCCCCAGGGCACCGCCCAAAGCGGTGTACCCTTGGGCCTCGAGGGCCGTGACCGCCAAGGCGCTTTCCAAGGCTAGTTGAAAGGAAAGAAGCCCCAGACCCAAGACCAGGAAGAACTGCACGAAAAAGGCCACGGGGAAGCGGGAAAACAAGCTTCCGGCAGCTGCCAGGAGAAGACCGGAAAGCAGAAGCCCAAGCCCCCGCTCCACCTGGCCCAGGGGCTCGGCCAGGGCCAGGGGAAGAAGCCCCAAAAGGAAAAGGCCCCACGGCAGGAGGAAAAGCCAGCGCATGCTCCTTCCAAGACTACCATGCCTCCCCTTACGCCCGCCTTAGCATGAAGGGGATGGAACCCCTGGCCGAGCGCCTTAGACCCCGCTCCTTGGACGAGGTCCTGGGCCAGCCCCACCTCACCGGGCCAAAGGGTCTTTTAAGGCGCATGCTGGAGGGAAGGAAGCTTTCCTCCATGGTTCTCTTCGGTCCCCCGGGCACGGGCAAGACCACCCTGGCCCGGATCCTGGCCGAGGGGGTGGGAAAGCCTTTTTTGGCCCTTTCCGCAGTGGAGGCCGGGCTTAAGGAGGTAAGGGGAGCGGTGGAAAGGGCCAGGAAGGAGGGGGGTCTGGTCCTTTTCCTGGACGAGGTTCACCGCTTCAATCGGGCCCAGCAGGATGCCCTTCTCCCCCACCTGGAGTCGGGGCTCCTCATCCTAATCGGGGCTACCGCGGAAAACCCCGCCTTTGAGCTCACCCCAGCCCTCCGCTCCCGCCTGCGCTTCTTCCCCTTAAGGCCCCTCTCCCCGGAGGATCTCCTAGCCCTCCTCAAAAAGGCCCTCAACGACCCTAGGGGCCTCCCGGGAACCCCCTTTGAGGAGGAAGCCCTCCACCTCCTGGCCCAGGCGGCCGCAGGCGACGCCCGCTTCGCCCTCAACACCCTGGAGCTGGCCGCCTCCTTGGGAGAGGTAAGCGTAAGGACCGTACGGGAAGCCCTGGGCGCCGAGCGTTTCGCCATGGACAAGGGCGGGGACTGGTTTTACGACCTGGTCTCCGCCCTGCACAAAAGCCTCCGGGGAAGCCACGTGGATGCCGCCCTTTACTACCTGGCCAGGCTCCTTAAGGCCGGGGCCGACCCCCTTTACCTGGCCCGCCGCCTCATCCGGGTGGCGGTGGAGGATGTGGGTCTTGCCGACCCCTTGGCCCTGCGCCTGGCGGTGGCGGCCAAGGAGGCCTACGAGGCCATGGGAAGCCCGGAAGGGGAGCTGGCCTTGGTGGAGGCCGCCGTCTACCTGGCCCTGGCCCCCAAGTCCAATAGCCTCTATGTGGCTTGGGAAAGGGCTCAGGAAGCCGCCCAGGCCCACCCCGAAGCCCCGGTCCCCCTCCACCTGCGAAACGCCCCCACCTCCCTGGCCCGCTCCTTGGGCCATGGCCAAGGATATGCCTATTACCACGAGGACAAGGAGGGAAGCTTCGCCCAAAGCTACCTGCCCGAGGGCCTCGAGGACCTCCTCCTCTTTGAAGCCCAGGGGGAAGGCTGGGAAGAACGCATCCACCAGCGGCTTAGGGTCCTCAGGGAAAGATTCCGCAAAGCCTAACCAAAGCCTCCACCTTTGCGCATGCCCGAGTGGAATGCCACTAACCCTTCAACCCCTCCTCAAAGGTGGCCACCACCCGCCGCTCAAAAAGTAGATAGAGAAGGGCGATGGGCAACACCGAGAAGAGGGCGGCCGCGGAGAGAAGGCCCCAGTCCGTGGGGTATTTGCGCTGCAGGTCCGTAAGCCAGGTCTGGAGGGTCCAAAGCCGGGGGTCGGAGACCATCACCCTAGGGTAAAGGACCAGGTTCCAGTGGGCGGCAAAAGCCAAGACCCCGGCCGCCACCAGGGTGGGCCGCACCAAGGGGAAAAGGATCTGGAAAAGAAGCACCCGGTGCCCCGCCCCATCCAGCCTGGCCGCCTCCAAAAGCTCCTCCGGCACCCCCCGCATGGCCTGGTAGACCAGGTAGATGACGAAGGGGCTAGCGGCAAAGGGTAGGGCCAGGGCAAGGGCGGTATCCAAAAGGGAAAGCCCTCTGAGAATGCCATAGAGGGGTACCAAAAGGAGCTCGGCGGGTACGGCCATAAGCACCAGGTAAAAGGGCAAAAGCCCAAGCCCAGCCCTCAAAGCGTAAGCGGCCAAAAGGCCCGTGAGGAGCTGAAGGAGGACCACCCCTCCAGAAAGCATCATGGAAAAGAAAAGCCGGCTCCAAAACCCTTCTTTCGCCAAGCCCCGCACGTTCTCCAGGCTAAAACCCACCTTTGAGAACAGTTCCCCCGAGTACACGGCTTCCTTGGGCATGAAAGCAGCGTAGGCCATCCAGAGGAAGGGAAGGAGGACGAAAAACAAAACCGAAAAGACCCAAAGGTGCCCCAAAGCCCGGACCACGCGCCCACTATATCGCAAGGGATTTGCCCCTGAATGACCCTAACCCTGGCGGAAAGCCAGGCGAGAGCCCGGGCAAACGGTAAGATGCCCTCATGCCACCCCTTTCCGGCATCAAGGTGTTGGACCTTTCCCGGGTGCTGGCAGGCCCCCTTTGCACCATGATCCTGGCCGACTTAGGGGCCGAGGTCATCAAGGTGGAACCCCCCTGGGGGGACGAAACCCGGGGCTGGGGACCTCCTTTTGTCCAGGGGGAAAGTGCCTACTTCCTCTCCGTGAACCGAGGAAAGCGGAGTTTGGCCTTGGACTTGAAAACCCCAGAGGGCCAGGAGGTGGTGCGGAGGCTAGCCCAAGGCGCCGATGTCTTGGTGGAGAACTTCAAAACCGGGGACCTGAAGCGCTACCGTCTGGATTACGAAAGCCTTAAAGAGCTAAACCCCCGCCTGGTCTACCTTTCCATCACCGGTTTCGGCCACACGGGACCCCGGGCCCAAGAACCCGGGTACGACGCCGCCTTGCAGGGCTATACCGGCATCATGTCCGTCACCGGGGAGCCAGCGGGCCCCCCCATGAAGGTGGGGGTGGCCTGGATTGACGTGATGACGGGCATGATGGGAGCGGTGGCCGTGCTTGCCGCCCTTTTGGAGCGGGAAAGAAGCGGCCTCGGCCAGCACATAGACCTTTCCCTCTTTGACGTGGGCCTCTTCGCCCTGGCCAACCTGGGGGAAAGCTACCTGCTTACGGGGAAACCCCCAAGGCGCCTGGGCAACGCCCACGCCCAGATCGTGCCCTATGGGGCCTTTCCCGCCGCAGACGGCTGGCTGGTTTTAGCGGTGGGGAACGACGAGCAGTTTGCCAAACTGTGCCAGGTCCTGGGGCTACCCGACCTCTTAAGGCGCTTCCCCACAAACCGGGAGCGGGTGGAGGCCCGGGAGGAGGTGGTGGAGGCCATCTCCGCCGTCCTTAAGGCCCAACCCCGAGCCCACTGGCTGGAAAAGCTTAGGGCCGCCGGGGTTCCTGCCGCTCCGGTGAACGACCTGGCGGAAGCCTTCCAAGACCCCCAGGCCCAGGCCCGGGAAGCCATCTGGACCCTATCCCATCCCCTCCTGGGACCCCTGCCCACCCTGGCCAACCCCTTGCGCTTTCTCTCCCGCACCCCCGCAAAACCTTCCCTACCCCCGCCCCTTTTGGGAGGGCACACGGAAGAGGTGTTGAGGAAAGCCGGGTACGCCCCCGAAGAAGTGGCCCGGCTTGTGGAAAAGGGGGTGGTCCGTACGGCGCCTCAGAGAAAGGGGTGAGTAAAACACCCGTTCCCAAGGGGCTTGACGCGTTTAAACCCGGCGCCCAGCAACTCCGAGACCTTGTGGATAACCCTGTGGATAACTGCCCCCGGCTACCCAGCGGCACCCGACCCGTGGCGCTTAGGGCTGCTTCCTTCCGGACCTGACCCGGTTCACGCCCGGACCGTCGCGCTGGACCGGGGGCCTGGGTAGTATAGCACCCATGGAGGCCTTAAGGCTAGAGGGGCTGAGCAAGCGCTACGGGAGAAAGCCCATCCTAGAAGGGGTAAACCTCTCCATCCGCCCCGGGGAGGTGTACGCCTTGGCGGGGCCTAACGGCTCGGGAAAGACCACCCTGATCCGCCTGGTCACGGGCCTGGCTTTTCCCACGGCAGGCCGGGCCCTCCTTTTGGGGGAGGATGTGCACCAGAATCCCCAAGCCCGGCGCCACCTAGGGGCGGTGGTGGAGGCCCCCGCCGCCTTCTACCCCTACCTCACGGGCCGGGAGAACCTGAGGATGCAGGCGTACTTGGCAGGGATTAAGGACGAAGGCCGCATCAGCGAGGTGCTGGCCCGGCTTAGGCTGCTTGCCGTGGCCGACCAGAAGGTGGGTAGCTACTCCCTAGGCCAAAGGCAGCGCTTGGGCCTGGCGGCGGCCATCCTGCACCGGCCCAAGATCCTGGTCCTAGACGAGCCCACCAGCGGCCTGGACCCCGAAGGGGTGGAGCTGGTCCATGGCCTGCTGCAGGAGATGGCCCGAGAAGGGGTGGCGGTCCTCCTTTCCACCCACCACCTGGAGGAGGTAAGCCGCTACGCCCACAAGGTGGGCATCCTGGGCGGGGGCAGGCTTTTGGACGAGGTGCGCCTCGAGGGGCGCGAGGTCTTTCGCCTCGAGGCTGAGCCCCTGGAAGGAGCCCTCGCCCTCCTTAAGGCCTTGCCCCAGGTGGCCTCGGCGCGAATCCAGGGGCAAGCCATCCTCTTTGAGGGGAGCAGTGAGGCCGCCCTCCAGGCCCTCCTCCGGGAGGGGTACCGGGTGAGGGCCCTCCACCCCCAAGGCTTTGACCTGAGGGTGTACTACCAGGAGAGGGTGAAGCATGCTTAGGCTTTTTCTCTTTGAACTCTACAAGCTTTTTCGCCTGCGCTCGGTGGGGCTGGGGCTTATGGCCGCCTTCCTCCTCCCCTTCCTCTGGGCCTTGGCCCCAGGGCTTAAGGAGGTGTACGGCCTGGTCCTGGCCTCGGGCTGGCAGGTGGCCTCCTTGAGCCTCATGGCGGGGATGGAGTTCCTCTTCCCCTTCCTGGTGGTCATGGCCGCCAGCGAGTCCTTGGGCAGCGAGGTAAGCCAGGGCACCCTAAAAAGCCTCCTCCTCCACCCCTTGCCCCGGGCCCGCTTTGTTTTGGCCAAGCTCTTCGCCGCCCTCCTTTACCCTTTCGTCCTCCTTTCGGCAAGCTTCCTGGGAAGCCTCTTGGCGGGCCTGCCCCATGGGCTTGGAGGATTTTACGGGGGCACGGGGCTTGGAGCCGGGGGGTTTGCTGGGGTGGGGTATGTAAGCGGCTGGGAAGCCCTTGGGGAGGTCATCCGCGCCCACCTGCTAGCGGGATGCGTGCTTTTGCCCCTGGCTGCCCTGGCCCTCCTTTACGCCACCCTCTTCCTCTCTACCACGGCAAGCGCCTTGGCGGCGGTAGCCACCCTTCTTCTCATGCGCCTTCTGGTGGCCTTCCCCGCCCTCACCCCTTTCCTCCTCACCACCTATTTGGACCTGCACCTTAGGCCAAGCGCAGCTGGGCTTGGTCTTCCCCTGCTTTTCGTCTACGCCTTGGGCTTTGCCCTCCTGGCGGCTTTGGTCTTTGACCGCAAGGACCTCTAGGGGGTGAAGGGATGAGGTTCGGAGATGCCTATAAAGCGGCCCTTCTCCACCAGGGGCTCCCCGTCTAAAAGAAGGCTCCCTTCTCCCAAGGAAAGCACCAGGTCCCAGTGGAAGGCACTTTGGTTCTTCCCACCCGTTTCCGGATAGCTCCGTCCCAGGGCCAGGTGCACCGTACCCCCCATCTTCTCGTCCAAGAGGATGAGCCCGGTGGGGCGGGTGAGGCCAAAGTTGGTGCCGATGCCCACCTCGCCAAGCCGCCTGGCCCCTTCGTCGGTGGCAAGGGCCGCAAGAAGGTACTCTTCTCCCCTTTCTGCCCGGGCTTCCACCACCTCACCCCCCTTAAAGCGCAAGTACACCCCCTCCACCCGCCTTCCCCCCACAAAGGCGGGCAGGTTAAAGCGCACCTCGCCCTCGGCGGAGTCCTCGAGGGGACCCGTAAACACCTCCCCCGAGGGCATGTTGCGGCGGCCATCGGAGTTGATCCACCTCCTTCCCACCACGGATAGCCTTAGGTCCGTACCCGGGGCCAAGATGCGAAGCTCCTTCCCCTGGGAAAGTTTTTGGATCAAGGCCTCTTGGAAACGGGAAAGGGCCTGCCAGGCCCCCACGGGGTCTTCCCGGTCCAGGAATAAGGCTCCCTTAAGGTACTCCCGAAACTCTTCCGTGCCCATCCCCGCCCCCACAGCGTAGCCCACCGTGGGGTAGAGGGTGAGGGCCCAGGGCTTTCCAAGGCGAAGCTCCGCTAAAGCCCGCCAGGCCCGTTGGTGCCTGAGGGAAAGCCCTGGGTCCAGGGAGGCTACCTCCAGGGGGTTTTCCGCGGAAAGAATGCGCAGGAACTTGTCCGCCTTCTCATAAAGAGCGCGCTCCACCTCCGGTATCCTCTCCAGCCAAGCCCCCCCGTGGAGGAGGAAATCCCGCCCTTCCCCCGGGTAGCCGATGCGGAAAAGAGGATAGGCCCCCCGCTTGAGGAAGGCCCGCTTGAGATAGGGCAAAAGGGGCAGGGCTGGGGTCTCGGCTTCCACCAACACCGTCTCCCCTTCTTGGGCCTCGAGGCAGTAGGCCGCCAAGAGTTCCGCGAACCTGGCTTCCACCCTGTTATCATAGGGCCAAGATGGCCGAACCCAAGATCACGCCCTTAGCCCGGCGCCTGGCCGAGGAAAACGGCATTGACTGGCGCAGGCTCCAGGGCACCGGTCCCGAGGGCACCATCGTGGAGCGGGACATCCTAGCCTTTTTGGCCAGGGTGATGGCGGGGGAGGTGGATCTTCCCCCCGCGCCCGAAGAACCCCCACCCCCCCTCCCGGAGGAAGAGTTGAAACGCGTACAGGAAGTTCTGAATCGGGAAGGGGTGGACCTGGAAGACGTCCTCCCGGAAACGCCCAGGACCCCCACCCTGGCGGTGGAGGAGGTAGCCGAGGAGGAATTGGACCTGGAGCCTGCCCTGGAGGACCTGGAGCTGGATCTGGAAGAGGATCTCCTTCTGGCCGAGGAATCCAGCCCTACCCCCGTGGAGGAGGAGGCCCTTTTTCTCCCCGAAGACCAAGGGGAGGAAGCCCTCCTGGAGCTCCTCGAGGAGGCGGAAGAGGAGCTGGAAGACCTGCTTCTCGGCGGCAAGGAGGAAGCCCCTCCCCTAGAGCCCCTGGAGGCCCTGGAAGAGCTGGAGGAAGCGTTCTCCGAGGAGCCCACCCTCGCCCAGGCCCCAGAGGAGGACCTTCTTCCCCCCCAGCCTCCCCCAGCCCCAGGGAAGGAGGCCAAGCCCCCAGAACCCACCTTGGCCGCGGCCATCCCCCCACCTATCCCAGCTCCAGGCCTCCCCACCCCCCCCACGCCTTCCCTTTTAAAGGTGTACCGGCTGCGCTTTAATCCCGATGGGCTTAGGAATGCCCTTCAGGCCTTCCGTAGGGTCCACGGGGTTCCCGAAAACCCCCTGCCCTTCCTCCTCAAGGCGGCGGAAAGGGCTCTGGCGGAACTGGAGCTCCCCTTTAGGCCCCTTATCGGCCTGGTGGTGGGGGATGGGGTGCGGGGCGTGAGGCCTGCCCATGGCTTTCTCGCCCTCTTCCGCCAGGAGCCCGTGGCGGGGGAGGAAGCCGAAGGGCTTCTTTGCTTTGCCACGGAGGAGGAGGTCCACACGGGCCAGCCGAGCCTTTTCCTCTCCCAAGAGGGCGTCCTGGCCGCCTCGGGCCTCGAGGCGCCCCTGGCCCGGAAGCTCCTGGAACGGGTGGCCCTTTACCTGGAAAACCCCGTGCTCCTACTGGCCTAGCGGCGCCTCCGCCGCCTGCGCCCCCCCGTAGGCTCAGGGGTCGGGAGGCCTTGCAGGCGGGCCTCGAGGGCCCGAATCTCATCCCGGATCCGGGCCGCCCGCTCAAAGTCCAAGGCCTCTGCCGCCTGCCACATGAGAAGCTCCAGCTCGGCGATGCGCTCCCTTAGGTCCTCCCCCTCAAAGGCCCCCAGGGGTACCCCTTCCCCGTACTCCTCGGGCCGGATGATGGCCCTGACCTCCTTCCGCACCGTCATGGGGGTGATGCCGTGCTCCCGGTTGTAGGCCTCCTGCAGGGCCCTCCTCCGGTTGGTCTCCCGGATGGCCTTCTCCATGGCCTCGGAAACCGTGTCCGCATAGAGCCAGACCTCCCCCCGGGCGTTCCGGGCGGCCCGGCCTATGGTCTGGATGAGGCTCCGCTCACTCCTCAAGAAACCCGTCTTGTCGGCGTCCAGGATGGCCACGAGGGAGACCTCGGGGATGTCCAGGCCCTCCCTTAAGAGGTTGATCCCCACCAGGGCGTCAAAATGCCCAAGCCTAAGGTCCCGGATCAGGGCCTGGCGCTCAAAGGCGTCCAGCTCGTGGTGCAGGTACCGGGCCCTTATGCCGTGCTCCTGCAAGAAGGCGGTGAGCTCCTCCGCCATGCGCATCGTGAGGACGGTGACCAAGGTCCTTTCCCCCCTCTCGGCCCTCTCCCGGATCCCCTCCATGAGGTCCAGGATCTGGTCCGCCGTGGGCTTCACCACCACCAGGGGGTCCAAAAGGCCCGTGGGGCGGATGATCTGCTCCACCACCCGGCTGGAATGCTCCAGCTCAAAGGGCCCCGGGGTGGCGGAGACGAAGACCACCTGGGGCACCCGCTCCAAGAACTCCTCAAAGCGCAAGGGTCTGTTGTCCAGGGCGCTGGGGAGGCGAAAGCCGTAGTCCACCAGGGTCTTCTTGCGAGCATAGTCCCCCCGGTACATGCCCATGAGCTGGGGCACGGTCACGTGGGACTCGTCCAGGAAGACCAGGAAGTCCTCAGGGAAATAGTCCAAAAGGGTGTAGGGGGGCTCCCCCGGGGCCTTGCCGGTGAAGTAGCGGGCGTAGTTCTCCACCCCCGGGCAGGTGCCCATGACCCTCAGCATCTCCAGGTCGTAAAGGGTGCGCTCCTTGAGGCGCTGGGCGTAGAGGACCTCCCCCCTTTCCTCAAAGTAGCGGACCCGTTCCCATAGCTCCTTCTCTATCTCCTTTAGGATCCCCTCCAGCCCCTCGGGGGAAAGGTAGTGGGTGGCGGGAAAGAGGACAAAGCCGGGAAGCTCCCTTAGCCTCTCCCCCGTGATGGGGTGCACCTGGAGGATGCGCTCCACCTCATCCCCAAAGAGCTCCACCCGGAGGGGCTCCGTCTCGTAGGCGGGAAAGATCTCCAGGACCTCCCCCCTGGCCCGGAACCGGCCCGGGGCGAGGTCTATATCGTTCCGGGTATACCCCAGCTCCAGAAGCCTCTCCAAAAGGGCCTCCCGGGGGTAGAGGGCCCCCCGTTCCACCACCAGGTTCCTTTGCCGGTACTCCCGGGGGTCCCCCAGGCCGTAGATGGCCGACACCGAGGCCACCACCACCACATCCCTGCGGGTGAGGAGGCTACGGGTGGTGGAGTGGCGGAGGCGCTCAATCTCGGGGTTGATGCTGGCGTCCTTCTCAATGTAGAGGTCCTTCCCCGGCACGTAGGCCTCGGGCTGGTAGTAGTCGTAGTAGCTGATGAAGTACTCCACGGCGTTTTCCGGGAAAAGCTCCCTAAACTCCGCCGCCAGCTGGGCCGCCAGGATCTTGTTGGGGGCCAGGACCAGGGCCGGCCGCCCCAGGGCCTCCACCACCTTGGCCATGGTCACCGTCTTCCCTGTCCCCGTGGCCCCCAGGAGGGTGACGAAGCGCTCCCCGTCCCTCAGGGCTTCCACCAGTTCCCCGATGGCCTTGGGCTGGTCCCCCTTGGGGCTTGGGCCATGGTAGCGGAAGGGCATACCTCCACCATAGCAAAGCCCCCCGCCCAGGGGGCGGGGGGCCTTAGGAGCCACAGCCCTAGAACTTGACGGTGTAGCTGATCTTGAAACCGCGGCCGTGCTCAGGGTTCCCGTTATTGTCCACCACGAAGTCCGCGTAGGAGAGGACCAGATCCCAGTAGCTCCAGCTCAGGTAGAAGCCAGTAACGCTGCCATTAACACCAGCAACGTTCACATTGGAGTCATAGAGGTGGTCCACGCTGGGATCCCAGGCCTTTTCCGCGTTACCCACGAGGATGGCGTTCACGTTCGTGGCGGCATAGGAACCGTACTTGGCCTCAAAGCTGGAGTTGGGGAAGAGGAACTCGTTGAGCCTGAGGCCCACGGCGTACTTGGTCTCGGCATTGTTGGCGCTGCCGCCATTCGTAGTGCGGGCCACGTACTCCCCTAAGAGGCTGGGCTTCAGGGGAAGGGCCAGGGCCTCGGTTTCGGCTTTCACCCCGTACTTGAAGGTGGTGTAGCTCTGCGCTGCGGAGCCGCTCACAACCTGGCTGTGGTAACGCCCAAGAAGGCTGGCCTTCAGGATGCCCAAGGGAAGGGAGAGATCCCCGTAGACAGCGATGTCCGTTTTAGCCCCCGAAACAAAAAGGGGCCGTACGTCGTAAGTAGCCGTCAGGTTGAGGCCCCGGATCAGGGCATCCTGGGCTTTGCCATCGTGGCTCAGCATGGCACCGTAGTGGGTATAGTTGCTGCCAGAAGACGTGTAACCGCTGGAGGCAGCGGTTTCCTTGTCGGCGCTATCGTCCGGGGTACCATTGTTCCCCGCATCGGCCACCCGGTAGTAGCCGCTCAGGCTAAAGCCGGCAAACTTCAATCCTGCCTCGGCTCCGTAAGCGGTCCGGGCCCCCGTGCCGGTGTAAGTATCGTAGAAGCCACCCAGGCTAATGGCGCCAAAGGACAGGGTAGCCTTGGCCCCGTAGCCCTGCTGGTCCGCATGGAAAGGAGCCGCGTTGGCCGTGTTGGGCGGATCCGCATCGTAGGAGAGCATGTTGGCCGGGGTGACGCCGGCCCCGATGTTCCGGTAGTTCCCCTCCACCGAAACCGGTCCTAGCTCAGCCTTGGCCTTCACGTAGTAGCCGTTGGCGGTGGGCGCAGCATCCGAGGAGAAGTACTCGCCGGACAAGGCCACAGGACCCAAAGCCAGATCGCCCCCTGCCCCGTACACGGTGGTGGAACCCGTGCCTCCCCCCAGGATATCGGAGCCTTGCTGTACCACGGCCCCCTTAAGGGAGAAGCCCTGGATGGGGGAAAGGGTCAGGCCTACACCCCTCGCATAAAGGTTGTCGCCGTCGGCACCACCCTTAGAGGCGTACACACCTGTAAGGGTTGCACCGAGGACCCCCGGCTTGTAGGTGGCCACCAGGCCGTGGCCATAGCTCACGCCGTCGTTGTCAAACACGTACTCGCTGAACTTGGTCTTGACCGAACGGCCAAAGGTGAAGGACAAGGACTGGTCTTTGGCGACAGCAAGGGTGGTGGAAACCTCATCTACGGTAACGTCAAGAGGGAAATAGGTAGTCCCCTTTACTGGGTTAGTAATGGAGCCCGTCAAGCTGAAGCCCACCAGCCCAGGATAGACGTTGTACCCACCGGGGCTGGACTTGGCGTCTAGGGCGTTGGTCTTGAGGGTTAGGCTAAGTCTAGCCGTGGTTTCACCCTCGGCGTTCTGTCCAAGGTCCCCTTCATCCACCACGAGCCCATTCCCATTACCATCGCCCGTGGAGAAGTTGGAAGAGAAGACCCGGTCAATATCAAACTGGGTTCCAGAGCCAGCAAAGGCCCCATAGCTCAGGCTCAGGCTACCGCTGATGGTGAAGGCGTTCCGCTCCAGCTTGGACACCTTGCCGGAGAGGTCGCCCACGGTGCCCTCCAGCTTGGAGACCTTCTCGGAGAGGCCCACCAGGTCGGAGCGCAGGGCAGCGGCGAACTCCTGCACCGCGGCCACGTCCTCCTTGGTGGCAAACTGCTCCAGGTCAGGAAGCTCTGGCCCTTCGCCAACCAGCTTCTCCAAGGCGGTTACCCGGTCCTGCAGAGCCAGGACATCTTGGTTGAGGAGGACGGCCAGCTCATTCAGGGCCTGGATGGCCTGGGCGTTGGCCTCCACCTGGGTGCCGAGGGCAGCCAGGTCGCCCTTCACCCCTTCCACGTCCTGGGCCAGGGCGTCCAGCTGCTCGGCCAGCTGCTGGGCCTGGGCCAAGGCGGTGTCGGCGGCGATGGAGGCGGCCTCCACCCGGTCGGCCAGGTCTTGGAGGGCAGCCTGGTCCATCCCGGGCTCGGGCATGGGCATGGCCTTAAGCTCCTCAATCATGGCCTCGAGGCGGGCGATGTCCTCCTTGGTGGCGGCGCTATCCTCCAGGGCCGAGACCCGCACCCCAAGGGCAGCCAGCTCCGCGGCTAGCTCCTGCACCGCGTTCTTCAGGGCCTCGAGGTCCTCAGGGGCCATGGCCTCCATGGTAGGGGACTCGCCCTTGGCCTTCAGCTCCTCCTCAATCTGCTGCAGGAGGCGGTAGATGAGGAGGGCCGCCTGATAGCGGGTGAGGGTCTCGTTGCCCCGGTAGGTGCCATCGGGGAAGCCCACGATGATCCCCTTGGCCGCCAGGGCCTCCACCGCCTCCTTGGCCCAGTGGCCGGCGGGCACGTCGGAGAACTGGGCCAGACCGAACCCCATGGAGAGTACGGTCAAAAGCCCTGCCAGTAGCATCACTAGCCTTTTCTTCATACTTCCTTACACCCCCTTTAGGGTTTCGGGAAGCCCCGTTTGGGCGAGTTGCCGCGTTTCCTCCCCAAAGGGCGCTTTCCGGGACGCAAGACCAACGGCGAAACTTTTTCTGCCTTGCGTCCGCCGCTATCATAAAAGCCTCACCCGGGCCTTGTCAAGCACCTAGGCCTTAAGGTTTGCTATACTCCCCCGGAGGGGAGGTGGGAAGGCAGGAAAAATCCTAGCCAGATGTAGGAAGGCGGGAAGCGCAGGGGGCCAAGATAGGCCTGACGAGGTGGCGGACCCCTAAAGGGGATAACCGGGAAACCGGGAAAGGTCGAGGAATCCGCGGATGCCGCCCGGGGTGTGCCCGCCCCGCCCGCCTGAGAAAAGCCCCAAGGGAAAGCCCCACTGGGGACAACCGAGGGGCAGGGCGCAAAAGGGAAGTCAGCGGGTAGGCCTTGCGCCACCCGAATGGGAGCTTTATGTGCGGCATTGTAGGGTATATCGGCTTTCGCAACGCCACGGACGTGCTGATAGAGGGGCTTAGGCGGCTTGAGTACCGGGGGTACGACTCGGCTGGGGTGGCGGTCAGGACCCCCGAAGGCCTTAGGGTGGTGAAGCGCTCGGGGAAGCTTTCCACCCTGGAGAGCGCCCTCAAAGGGGAGCGTCTGGAGGGCCCTTTGGGCATCGGCCACACCCGCTGGGCCACCCACGGGGCCCCCACCGACCCCAACGCCCACCCCCACACCACGGAAGACGGCAGGATCGCCGTGATCCATAACGGGATCATTGAGAACTACCTAGAGCTCAAGGAGGCCCTTAGGGCCCGGGGCCACCGCTTCCGTTCGGAAACCGATAGTGAGGTCCTGGCCCATCTCCTAGAGGAAAAGTACCAAGGGGACCTCTTCCAAGCCCTGCGGGAAGCCCTAAAGGAGGTGCGGGGGGCCTATGCGGTGGTGGCGGTCCACCAGGACCACGAGGAGCTGGTGGCCGCCCGCACGGTGAGCCCCCTGGTGATCGGCCTAGGGGAGGGGGAGAACTTTTTGGCCTCGGACGTGCCCGCCCTCCTTCCCTACACCCGCCGGGTCATCTTCCTCCACGATGGGGACCTGGCCCGCATCACCCGCGAAGGGGTGGAGATCAGGGATCTAGGGGGGAAGCCCCTGGCCCGGGAGGTGGTGGAGGTGGACTGGACCCTCGAGGCCGCCGAAAAAGGAGGCTTCCCCCACTACATGCTGAAGGAGATCTACGAACAACCTTGGGTCTTGGAAAACACCCTGGGGGGGCGCCTGAGGGAGGAGGAAGGGGATGTGGACCTAGGCCTGAACCTGGACCCCAAGGCCATAGACCGCATCCACATGATCGCCTGCGGCACCGCGGGCTACGCCGGCTGGTACGGAAAATACCTCCTGGAGGCCTTGGCCCGGATCCCCACGGAGTGGGATGTGGCCAGCGAATACCGCTACCGCGACCCCATAGTGGACGAAAGAACGTTGGCCGTGGCCATCAGCCAGTCGGGAGAAACCATAGACACCCTGGAGGGCCTAAGAGAGGCCAAGGCCAAGGGGGCAAGGACCCTGGGGGTCATCAACGCCAAGGGTTCCAGCCTCACCCGGGAAGTGGAGGACGTCCTCTACATCCACGCCGGGCCTGAGATCGGGGTGGCCTCCACCAAGGCCTACACCGCCATGCTGGCCGCCATGGCCATGCTGGCGGTCCACCTGGGCCGAAGCCGGGGCGTCCTTTCCCGGGAAAGGGCCAGGGAGCTCATCCAGGAGATGCGCAAACTCCCCCGGTTGGTGGAGGAAGTTTTGGAAAAGCGGCCCCTCATCGCTCATTTGGCGGAGAAGTACCACCAGGCCCAGGACTTCCTCTTCCTGGGCCGGCATGTCCAGGCCCCCACCGCCTACGAGGGGGCCTTGAAGCTTAAGGAAATCAGCTACATCCACGCGGAGGCCTACCCCGCCGGGGAGATGAAGCATGGGCCCATCGCCCTCATAGACGAGCACCTGCCCGTGGTGGTCCTGGCCACCCAAGGGCCCCTCTACGAGAAGACGCTATCCAACATCCAGGAGGTGCGGGCCCGGGGAGGGAAGGTGATCGCCGTCGCCACCGAGGGGGATACCGAGATAACCAAGCTGGCCCAGGATGTGTTCTACGTGCCCGGGATCCACCCCCTTTTGGCCCCCATCGTGAGCGTGGTGCCCCTCCAGCTTCTGGCCTACGAGATCGCCGTCCTCCTGGGGCGGGATGTGGACCAACCCCGGAACCTGGCCAAGAGCGTGACGGTGGAGTAGATCTAGATAATATCCAGAAAGGCCGCCACCAACCTGGGGTCCAGGCCCTTACCCGCCTGGGCCCCAAGCTCTTTCTTGGCCTCTTTCACCATCCAGGCCCGCTTGTAAGGGCGCTGGGAAAGCAAGGCATCGTACACGTCCGCCACGGCAAAGATCCGTGCCTCCAAAGGGATCTCTTCCCTCTTCAGCCCCCGGGGGTAACCCGAACCATCCCAGCGCTCGTGGTGGTAGAGGACCACGTTCAAGGCAGTCTGGGGAAGAAAGGGTAAGTTTTTGAGGATTTCCAGGCCCACCTGGGGATGGGTCTTCACCACCCGCCACTCGTCGGGATGCAGAACCGTGGGTTTGCGAAGGATCTCGTCGGGCAGAGCCAGCTTCCCCAGGTCGTGGAAGTAAGCCCCCAGGCGGAGGCCCTCCAGGTCGGGAAACCCCACCGCCCGACCCAAGCGCAAAGAGAGCTCCACCACCCGCTCCGTATGCCCCTTGGTCTCCAGGTCCCGGTATTCCAGGACCCGAGCCAAGGCCATAAGGGCCGCCTCCCGGGTATGGCTTAAGGCCTTAATGTGGGATAGGCGCTCCAAGGCCTCCTCGAGCCTCTTGGCCACAAGCCGCAAAACCTTCTCATCCTTCGGGTTATAGGGCACCCTTTCCTCAAAGGAACCCAGGGCCAAAACCCCGTACCGCCTTCCCTCAGGCCTTAAGGGTACCAGGAGGGCAGAGCGAAGACCGTTTTCTACATAGGGCCTTAAAGCTCTAGGGAACTGGGCGTAATCTTCCACATACACCGGCCCTTCCCAGAGCCTGGGGTGGCCCAAAAGACCTTCTCCAAAATGGATGGGATATTCCTCGTAAAGCTGGGTAAAGCCCAGAGGGTAACGGCCTGCTGTGACGGCAGGGCGTACCGTCCCTTCCTGAAAAAGGTAAAGGGCCCCGGCATGGTAAGGAGTGAGGCGGAGGAGGGTTTCCAAGGCCTCTTTGGCCATGACAAGAGGGTCGCGGGCAGCTTCCAGGGCCAGGGATAGCTCAAGAAGGGCCTGGGCCCGGGCAGCCTCGGCCTTGGCCAGCTCCAGAGCTTCAATGCGAGCTAACACCAAACCCGCCGCCTCCGCCAGGGCCTGGATCCAAAACTCCTCTTCGGGGAGGATCTCCCCCACACCCCCGGCGGTGTCCATGGAAAGCACGCCAAAAGTCTTTCCCTCCGCATTCCGCAAGGGTACGCCCAAATAGACCCCAGGCTGGGGCTTGCCGGAAAGAAAGATAACCCTAGGCTCCTGGGTCACATCCGCCAGATACAAAGGCTCCCCCTTCTCCAACACCACCCAGGAAATGCCCTCGCTGCGGGAAAGCTTAAGGCCCACCTTTTCCTGGCTTAACCCCTGGGCCGCCACCAGCTCCAGCACATCCTCCTGGGGACGGTGGAGAAAGAGGAGAACTGAGACGGCCCGCGTGGCCCTTTTGGCGGTTTCCACCACGGCCCGGTACACCTCCTCCGGCCGCTCCAAGGGGGCCAGGAGGCGCCAGGCCTCGGCTAGGGCCTGGAGGCGCCATAGCTCCCGCTCCTTAAGACCCACGCCCTGGGGCTCTTCCGGCTGACCGGGGGTCATAACGCCCCTCACTCTACCAGCTGGCGGGACCTAAACGCCGAAGCGGGGACGAGGTCTAAGATGGCCTCCGCCTCAAAAGCCCTAGCCCAAGGAAAGCGCAAGCCCCTTAGCTCCACCCGATACCCATCCAGCTCCGGATAAGCCCAAAGGGCCCCCACCCCTTGGGCCTCCTGGGGCAAGGGCTCAGGGAAACGGGCCCGCACCCAAAGACGGCCCACCTCACCCCACCAGTAGGCGAAGTAGGCCTCGGCCAAGCGCCTAAGCCGGCCTTCTTGGTCCCCCAGGAAAAGCCCCCCTTGGGCCAAGGCGCTCCCCAGGTTGTTGGCCGGGGTACCCCATGAGGCGTAGGCGGCCAGGCGGGCATAAAGCCCCAGGCCCTGTAGGTAGGCCATAAGGCCAGGATCCCCCCGGTTCACCCGGGAGAGGTCCGCCAGGGCCACGGGGAAGCGGGGCATGAGGCGAAGAAGGTCCTGGATGGCCTTCCTGGGGTTTTGCCCTCCATAGATGTACAGGACCAGGTCCGGGCCATCCGTGAGGGAAACCCTTTGGGCAAGGGCGCTTTGCAACACCCCCGCCACCGTATCCCGCAAGGGGATGCCCTCGTAGGGGGTGATGCGCCCCGCCAAGGCCCCATCCTCGTAGGCCACGGCCACCCTTAGGCCGGGCCTTAAGGCCCTTAAGAGGAG
Source organism: Thermus albus (assembly GCF_022760855.1). Classification (NCBI taxonomy): domain Bacteria; kingdom Thermotogati; phylum Deinococcota; class Deinococci; order Thermales; family Thermaceae; genus Thermus; species Thermus albus. The sequence goes on along the minus strand of NZ_JAKTNR010000004.1, from coordinate 199,749 downwards.
GACTTGTCCCGCCTCGTCCGCTCCCGGGCGGCTAGGGTAAGGGAGGGTTTGTGCCTCCCTTGGGGCTGGGGAGTTCCTTAGGGCATCGTCCCAAACGGCCTCCAGGTAGACCCCGGGAAGCCTGGGCCAGGAGGCCAAGGCCCGCAAAACCGCCAGGTTTCTTTCCCTCTCTCTAGCGTCCCAGCGGGGCACTACCCCAAAGAGGAAAAGGTCTCCTCCGTAGCGAACTTTCCAGGAGAGCAAAGGGCCAAGCCGGGCTAGGGCGTCCTCAGCAGACAAGACCAGATGGCGGCTTTGCAGGAGGCCTCCATAGGCTAGGACATCCAAGCTGGCCACCAGCCCTTTTCCCGGGGTAGCGAGAAGCCAAGCCCGCAGGGCTTCCAAGTTGGCCCCCATGGACCCCCGGTAGGCCCCCTTGGGAGGACAGACCACCAAGCCCCAGGTGCAAGGGGCCCAGTTGGGGGGACGGTCGTCCAGGGGAAGATACAAGGTGGGCGCTTGGGCTAGGCCCAAGCCCCAAAGGAAAAGCCCCACCAGGCCAAGGCCCCGCACCCTAAGCCCTAGGGTTTCACCTTCTCGTGGGCCTCCGCCAGGTAACGCTCCGCCATCATAGCCGCCCGGGTGCCCGCCCCCACACTGGTGGTGAGCTGGCGGTAGATGGGGTCGGCCACGTCCCCGGCGGCGAAGATGCCCGGCACCGAGGTGAAGACCTCGTCCCGCACCGCCACGTAGCCGTCGGGCCTTAGCTCCACCACCCCCTTGAGGAAGGAGGTGTTGGGCTCGTGGCCGATGAAGACAAAGACCCCGTCCGTGGGGTAGACGTACTCTTCCCCGGTCTTCAGGTTCTTGAGCCTAACCCCCGTGACCTGCTCCTCCCCCAGCACCTCGGTGACGATGTGGGAGAAGAGGAAGTGCATCTTGGGGTTCTGGAAGGCCCGGGCCTGGGCCACCTTGTTGGCCCTTAGCTCGTCCCGGCGGTGGACCAGGGTCACCTTGCGGGCGAACTTGGTGAGGAAAAGCCCCTCCTCCACCGCGGCATCCCCGCCGCCCACCACCACCACCTCCTTTTCGCGGTAGAAGAAGCCGTCGCAGGTGGCGCAGGTGGAAACCCCCCGGCCATAGAACTTCTCCTCTCCGGGCACCCCGAGCTTCCTGGGATTGGCGCCGGTGGCGATGATGACCACGCGCCCGAAGTAGGCGCGCTCAAAGCCCCGCACCAGAAAGCCCCCGTCCTGGGCCTCGAGGCCCAGGACCTCATCCATGACGATCCGGGCCCCAAACTTCTCCGCCTGCTGCACCATGCGGCTGGCCAACTCCGGCCCGGAGATGCCCTCGGGAAAACCCGGGTAGTTCTCCACCTCGTCAGTCTGGGCAATCTGCCCTCCAGGGAGGCCTTTTTCCAGGATGACGGTCTTGAGCTGGGCCCGCCCGGCGTAAATCCCCGCGGTAAGGCCCGCAGGCCCCCCCCCAATGATGACCACGTCGTACCGCTCCTCCTTTTCACCGCTTCCCGCAAGCCCAGTGAGGGTGAACTCCATGGATTCCTCCTTCTTCACCTAGGGTACACCCCCACATACCCAGTGGGGGTATAGCCCACCCAGTTTCCCCCAACCCCGGGGCGCAAGTCAAGGGAAATCCGGCCCGGGGAAAAAGCAATCCGAGCCGCATCTGGTGACCCCAGGGGGATTCGAACCCCCGTCTCGGCCTTGAGAGGGCCGTGTCCTAGGCCTCTAGACGATGGGGCCATGCGCGGCTCGGACTGCATCTGGTGACCCCAGGGGGACTCGAACCCCCGCCGCCGCCTTGAAAGGGCGGTGACCTAACCACTAGTCGATGGGGCCAAGTTTTGGCTGGGGTGCGTGGACTCGAACCACGACCGGCGGATCCAGAGTCCGCTGTCCTGCCGTTAGACGACACCCCAGCGGCGCTTGCCCGATCCCTCGGGCAGAGGTTATGGTACACTCTGAAGGGCAGATTGGCAAGCCCCAAGGTACCCTTATGGAGGAACGCCTTTTGCAAATCCTGAGCCAGTATATCTCCCTCAGGGCTGCAGAGAACCTCTTGCAACGGGTCTTGGCCCAAGGAAGGCCCGCCTCCCCGGTAGCCTGGGCCCAATGGATAGAAGCCACCCTGGGGCCTGAGCTCCTGCGCCTCCTCCCCTTCCGGGAGTTGCCCCCGGAGCTCAAGGCCCTGGTGCGTGAGCTGGGAGACCTGGCTCCGCCCCACGCCGTAGAGGAAGAAGGGGAAGAGGAAGAGGAGGCTTTAGAGGAGGTGGTGGACCTCGAGGATCCCCAGGCTCGCCAGGATCTGGCCCGAAGGCTGGCCCGCCTGGAGGGAGTGGTGGGGGTGATGGTGGCCGGAAAAAGCGGTAAGGAGGAGCTCTTTTCCGGGGAACCCGTGCCCTTGGACCTGGCCTACCCCCTCCTCCGGCGCCAGGGCTATGGGGTCTTCTACGCTATCCTGGAGGGGGAAATCGTGGCCCTTAGACCCCTAGCCCAGGGATACATCGGTCTTCTGGCCAGGAAAGAAGCCAACATCGGCCGCTTGCTCCACGCCTTGCGGCGGCTCATATCCCTAGCGGAGGTCAGCGGATGAAAAAATGGTTGGCCCTAGCCCTGTTCCTCGGCCTTGTGGCCTTGGCCGCCCCCCTGCCCCAGGTCTATGACCGCCTGGAGGAAACCCTCGGGCAGGTGCGCCTGGATAACCCCACCCAGGCCCTTTCCGCCCTGGACCGGGCACAAAGCCTCCTGCGCCAGGAGGAAGGAGGCCTCCCCCCTGTCTTGCGGGATGCCGTCCTCTTGCATCTACAGGATGCCCGACAAGCGGTGCTTAAGAAAAGCGCCGTGGACCTCGAGGCCCGCCTCCTCCTGGTGCGCCACCTCCTGGGCAAGGCCCTTTATGACGGGTTCTTCCAGGCTCCGGCCGCCGAAAAGCCCCAGTACCTGAGCCGGCTCATCCAGGCCACTGGCTTACCCCAGACCCAGGCCCAAGGAGTGGAAAACCTTTCACCCAAGGAGGCCCGCCTCCGCCTGGAAACCGCTTACCTGCAGCTCATAACGGAAAGCCTCAATCAGGCCCTTTCCGCCACCTCCCGCCCTCAGGCCTACTTGGCTTTGGCCCAGGCCTACGCCCGCTTTTTGGTGGTTCAGGATAGCCCTCAAAGCACTCTCAGAGCCCAGGGCTTCATCCAGGTCCTAAGCAAGGTTTCCGAAGGGCAAGGCTTCCGCCCACTGACCGAGGATCTGCTGCAGAAAGTTGGAGTCTGGCGGAAGCAGCTCCAAACTCTAAATCCCGTTTCTCCAACTCCCCCCCCAGCTTCTCCTCCTTCGGCCCAGTCCCCCCTTAGCTCCCCCGTGGGGAAACCATCAACTACACCTCCGGCCAGTTCCCCACCTTCCCCTCCTCCCCCTTCACCGGGCCCAGTCCCTCTAGCAGCGAACCTTCCCCAGGAACTCCGGGAGGAAACCAGTCTTCTACGCCTGGACCCTCAAGCCGCTGTCCGCGTAGGCGAGACTTTGCAACGCCTTGCCATCCCCAGCCTGATCAACTGGCTGGACCTCTTAGATGAGGTGCGAAGTAGCCTAGCACAAGCCCAGCTCTATACGGAAGCTGGACAGTACAACCAAGCCAGAGCGCAGCTGAACTACGCCCACAGTCGTTTCCGCTTGAAGATCTATCCCGTGGTGGGAGCCTACGCTCCCGAGTTAGCCGAACGCACCGACCGCCTCTTCCTGGCCATGCAAAATGCCGTAGGTTTACGTACCGTGGACTTTGCCATCCTCCTGGGTGAGATCCAAGAGATTGAGGAGCGTCTCCTGGGAAGCTCCTTGGGCCCGTGGCATGCTTTGCAGGTACAGCTCCAGCTCTTCCTCCTGGGGATTCCCCGGGCCATTCTCTTCCTCCTGGCATCGGTCCTGGCTTTCTTCCCGCTCTATTTGGGTTGGATCACCTTTAGCGGAAGGAACGTGTACTGGACACTTCTAGGGCTTTCCTTCCTTTTCCTGGTCCTCCCTATCGTGGGGGAGGGGCTTTCCTACATGGGATCCATCTTAGCCGAGTACGGGGGGTTACCGGCCTTGGGTCTTCTAGCTAACCTGTCCATTGCCCAGGGGTTGGTCCCCTACCTGGCCTGGGGAATATCCGCCTTCCTCGTTGTAGCCTTTGCCGGAGCGGGCCTAAGGGGAATTGCTTCCCAGTTTGGCCTCCTTAAGGAGCGGGGCAAGGAGGCCACCGCCGCGATGGAACCCCAACAGCCCACCGCGCTCACCAGCGAAACCATCGTGGAGTGGGATGAGGAGTTCTAACCCCAACCCAGCTTCCCCGTAAGCCCTTGGCCACCTTGGGGTTGAGGGCCCTGGGAACCCTTTCTTGGGCGCGGCAAGGGCGATGCTGAAGGCCCCTCATTCCAACCGGGTACCCGGAACCACCCCATACCCCCGGGCCCAGTCCGCAGCGGGCATGGGGCGCTTCCCCTCCGGCTGGACCTCCAAAAGCCGGATCAACCCCTCCCCCGTGCCCACCAAAACCCCTCCCCGGTCCACCCCCTTAACCACCCCCGGTTCCCCTTGACCGGCTTCGGGGCGCATACGGAGAACCTTAACCCGCCTGCCTTGGTGGAAGAAATAGCTCCCGGGCCAAGGCTGCACCCCTCGATGGCGGTCATAGATGGCCTTGGCACCTTGGGAAAAGCGAATCCGCCCTTCCTCCTTGGTGAGCAAAGGGGCATAGGAGGGCTCCCCCTCCTGGGGGGTGGGGGTGAGGTGGGGGAGGTTTTCCAAAACCCAAAGGAGAAGCTCAATCCCCTTATCCCTAAGCCGCTCGGAAAGGGCCACCGCATCCTCATCGGGGCCTATCTCCGTGCGCCAAAGGGCGTAGAGGGGGCCGGTGTCCAGGCCCTCTTCGGTCTTCATAATGGCCACCCCGGTTTCCTTCTCTCCCTGGATCAAGGCCCAGGGCACCGGGGCCGGGCCTCGGTATTTGGGCAGAAGGGAAGGGTGCAGGTTCAAAAAGCCATAGGGGGGCACCTCGAGGACCTCCTTGGGCAGGATCTTCCCATAGGCCGCCGTCACCGCCACCTCCGGCGCCGCTTGGCGGAAGGCCTGCAAGAACTCCAGATTCCCCTTGAGGCGATGGGGCTTGAGAAGGGGGAGGCCATGGGCCGCGGCATACTCCGCCACCGGGCTTTGTGTGGGCTTAAGCCCCCGGCCTTTGGGCTTATCCGGCTGGGTGACCACCAGCACCACCCGGTGGTGGCGGTTTAAGGCGTCCAGCACCGGCACCGCCCAGGCGGGCGTCCCAAAAAAGGCCACCCTCATCCCTGGGAAAGCTCCTTTAGGAGGGCTCTGGCTTCCTTCTGCAGCCGGGCCAGCTCCATGCGGTTCTCTTCCAAAAAGGCTTCCCGTTTAGGCTTGGGAAGCCTTTCAAAAAAAAGCACCCCATCCAGGTGGTCTATCTCGTGCTGGAAGACCCGGGCCATGTATCCTTCCAGCTCCAGGGTGCGCCCTTGTCCCTCCTCGTCCTGGTAGGCCACCCGGATCCGCTCCGCCCGGGGCACCTCCTCAGAGTAGAGGCCAGGGAGGGAGAGGCACCCTTCCAAGCCCTCCACCTCTCCTTCCCGGTGGAGGATCACCGGGTTCGCCACCACGAAAACCCGGCGCACCAGATCCCGCAAGGGCCTTTCCTCCCCTTCCGGCTCGTCGGCGTATTCCACCGCTACAAAAAACCTCTGCGAAAGCCCGATCTGGGGCGCCGCCAGGCCCACGCCCCGGGCCTCAAACATGGTTTCCAACATGTCCTGAGCAAGCCTCTTGAGGCCGCCAAACTCTTGGACGGGCTGCGCCCGCTTGCGGAGCACCGGGTCCCCGTATAGGCGGATGGGGTAGATCATCCTACCTATTCTAGCGCAAGCCGCACCCTGCCCAAAACCTCCCCAAGGACCTGGACCCCCGGCGGCAAGGCGAGGAGCAAGGGCCCGGAAACCTCCCCGGGCCGGAAGCCCCCTTGGGGACGGGCTTCCACCTCCTTCAGGTCCTCGAGGGCCTCCTTGGGCCCTACTACCTCCACGGCTTTCGGGGAAAAGTCCACCACCCGTAGGCCTGCGGGAGGCTTCAGAACCAAGGGCACTTCCTTGCGAAACAGAGGAACAGAGCGGGCCACCACCTGCACCTGGGACGGGGAAAGCCCCACTCCAAGGAGGGGCCCTTGAGGACCAAAGGCGGTAAGGGCCACCGTATCCCCACCAAGATCCAGGCCCAGGGCCACCACCGCCTCCTCCACCCGGCTTTTGGGCCCCTTGGCCTCCACGAAGGCGGGCTTGGTTTCCACCCAGGCCCCTTGGGAGAGCACCTCCACGGGCAAGGTACGGGTAAGGATAGCCTCCACCCGGCCCTCCACCCGGGCAGGGCGAATCTCCAACACCTCTACCCCCTGGGGCACGGCCACCCGCACCTCCCGGGTAAAGGCCCCCTCGGCCCCGGAAAGGTCCAGGTAGGCGGAGACGGGAACCCTGGCCCCCTCCACCAAGGGGGCAGGCCCCCTAAGGCGTAAGAGCACCTCCTTGGGTACCCCTTCCGCGGTGCGCTCCCCTCCCAGGCCCACCACCTGCAGGGGCACGCTTACCGCCCGCTCCACCACCGGAGCCCTCTCCCTTAGGGAGTACCAGACGGCGAAGGCCGCCAAAAGGGCGAGGAGGAAGCTTCCCCAGTCACGCACGGAGCACCTCCTTGAGCTTTTCCCTCAGAGCCTCGAGGCTCATGGGCGGGGAAAGGCTTCCCCCCTCGGCAAGCCTTATAGCCCCCGTTTCCTCGCTCACCACGATCACCAGGGCATCCGAGACCTCGGAAAGCCCCAAAGCCGCCCGGTGCCGGGTGCCGAGGCCCATCCTTACCTCGGAAAGGGGGAAAACGCACCCCGCGGCAAAAAGCCGATCCCCCCTCAGGATGGCCCCCCCGTCGTGCAGGGGGGTGCCGGGGTAAAACACCGTTTGCAACAACCGGGCGGAAAGCCGGGCCTCCAGCACCTCCCCGGTGGCCGCATACTCCCCCAGGGGGGTGCGCCTTTCCAGGGCCAGGATGGCCCCGTAGCGCCTTTCCGAAAGCCGGGCCAGGCCCAGAAGGAGCTCCTCCAAGGCCAAGGAAGGGGCCCTGGGCCCCTGGGCCCGACCGATGCGCTCCAAAAGCCCCCTGAGTTCCGGCTGAAAGACCACGATGAGGGCGAAGGCCCCCAGGGTGGCGGCGTTCCCCAAAAGCCACGAAAGGGTGGAAAGCCCAAGAAGGCTGGCCAGAAACCAAACCGCCAGGTAAACCAAGACCCCCCGCACCAGGTTCAGGGCCCGGGTTCCCGCCATAAGGCGCCAAAGGTAATAGAAGAGGATGGCTACCAGGAGGATATCCAGGGCATCGCGCCAGGTGAGGGGCATGGCCTATACCAAACTCTTTCCCGGGCCCTCCCAGGTAAGGCCAAAAAGCGCAGCCCAGGTGGCCCCCAGATCCGCGAAGCTCTCCCGGGTACCCAGCTCTCCCTTCACCCCGGGACCCACCCAGAGGAGCATCCCATACTCCCGGGTGTGGTCGGTGCCGAAGAAGGTAGGGTCGTTGCCGTGGTCGGAAACCAAAAAGAGGTGGTCCTCGGGGCCTAGGGCTTCCAGGAGGCGGGGAAGGAAATCGTCCACCTCCTTTAGGGCCCGGGCGTACCCTTCCGGGTTCCTCCGGTGCCCGTACTTGGCATCAAAGTCCACCAGGTTGGTGAAGACCAGGCCGGAAAAGGGCTCCTCCATCAGGCTTAGGGTCTTCTCCAGACCGTCGGCGTTATCCCGGGTTTTCACCTCCCGGGTGAAGCCCCGATGGGCGTAGATATCGGGGATCTTCCCCACCCCCACCACCTCGAGGCCCCCCTCCTTAAGAAGGTCCAGGACATTCCGGGGTGGCTCCAGGGCAAAGTCCTTCCGCAAATCCTCCCGCCGATAGAAGTTCCCCGGCTCCCCGGCAAAAGGCCGGGCGATGACCCGGGCCACCTGGTGCTCCCCCTTTAGCATCTCCCGGGCCACCTGGCACCAGCGGTAAAGCTCCTCCAGGGGCACCACCTCCAGGTGGGCCGCCACCTGGAAGACGCTATCCGCCGAGGTGTAGACGATGGGAAAGCCGGTCCTTAGGTGGGCCTCGCCGTAGTCCCGGATGGCCTCGGTGCCGGAGTACGGGCGGTTCAGAAGCCACCCCCCCACCCCGATCCCCTTGGCCCAGGCCCTAAGGAGCTCCTCGGGAAAACCCTCGGGATAGGTGCGGAAAGGCTTTTCCAGGTACACCCCCACGAACTCCCAGTGCCCGGTGGTGGTGTCCTTGCCGGGGTTCACCTCCCGCATGCGGCCAAAGGCCCCTTGGGGCTCAGGCCGGGGCAGGGTGTGGACCCCCGGTACCCATCCCAGGCCCAAGGCGGCCAGGTGGGGAAGCTCCACCCCGGTTTTCAGCACCGTGTGGTCCAGGGTATCCGCCCCCTCGTCCCCAAAAAGGGGGGCGTCCGGCAGATAGCCCAGGCCCACCGAGTCCAGGACGATGGCCGTCACCTTCATTAAGACCTCAAGCCCCCTTCTTCCTCCTCTTCCTCCGCCAGGGCCATGAGCTCCTCCGGGGTCATCTCGGAAAGGGCCCGGACCGCCTGGAACTCCTCCACCAGGCCCTGGATCTCCTCCATGGCCTCCTCCAGGGAAAGCTCCCCATCCTGGTAATCGTCCAACACCTCCTCTATGGCCTCGAGGATCCCCACCGCGGCGCTGGCCTGGGATAGGGCCTGGGCCATCTCAGAAAGCCTTTCTGCCAGGTCCATGCCCCCATGCTACCCCAAAAGCTCCGCCAACCGGGAAAGGGCCCGGCCGTACTTTTTGGCGAAGGCCCCGTAGCGGTAAACTTCGGGGAAAAGCTCCTGTAGAGGAGCACCGGAGGCCCGCAAGGCCACCTTAAGGTTGTACACCTGGTCCACGAAGTGCACGAAGCGTAGGGCGTCGTTCTGGTCGGGGATGGCCTCGAGGCCCCTGAGGTAGATGACCTCCACCCCCTCCAGGAGATAGCGGTAGCGGATGGGATGGAGGGTAGAGAGGTGGGCGAGAAGGCTGGGAAAGTCGTCCAGGGTCTTGCGGCGAGGGTCTTCCCGGTAGAGGGCCAGGAGCTCGGCTTCGGAAAGGAGGGCGGGCAACCGCTCCGGATGGCGGTGGCGGAAGTCCTCCCCCCCTATGCGTTCCACGGCGAAGCGCCGGGCCAGGCCTTGGATCTGGTGCCGGAACTGGTGGGCGTTGAAGCGCCCCTCCCCTAAGGCGCCGGGCGGGGTATTGGAGGTGGTGGCCACCCTTAGGCCCTTGTCCATGGTAAGGGCCAGGAAGTGGGTGATCATCTGGGCGTTGCCGGGGTCATCCAACTCAAACTCGTCCAGGAAAAGGTAGCGCATGGCGGCAAACCGCTTGGCCCCTTCCCGTAGCCCCAATAGCCCCAGGGTGTAGGTGAGCTCCTCAAAGGTGAGGAAGGCCTTAGGAGGAGGGGCCTCCCAGTAGGCAGCCACCAGGAGGTGGGTCTTCCCCACGCCGAAGCCCCCGTCCAGGTATAGCCCTTGCGGCCCGGGAAGCTTGGGCCGAAAGAAACCCTGGGGCCGGTCCTTAACCCATCGTCGCAGGCGCTCCTTGGCCAAGGTCTGGGAAGGGTAGCGGGGATCGGGACAGTATGAAAGAAAGGTGGCGGAGCGAAAACGAGGCGGGGGCAGAAAGCTTTCCAGAAGCCTCTCCAACTCCACCTGGGGATAACGGTCCACCAAGCGCATGAGGCCCATTGTAGGAGATCGGAGCACCCCTCTAGCTGCTGGGGAGGTGTCTTCCAAAACCTTTTCCACCCGCCGCGGCCCACCTAGGACACCCTCCGGGGAGAACCTTGGTACCATGGAAGGGTATGGTGCGCCTTTACGGGATTTCCGGTTGCGGTCCTTGCGAGATTGTGAAGATGTTCTTGGCCCAAAAAGGCGTCCCCTTTGAGTTTGTCAACGCCCGCCAGGACCCGGAGGCCGCGCGGAAGATCGCCCAACTGGTGGGAAGCCCTACCGCGGGGGTGGTCCTGGAGTGGAATGGAAGGGTGGAGGCCATCCGCGGGGTATCCCCGGCCTCCCTGAACGCCTGGTGGGCCAGGTACCAGGCCGAGCCTGCCTCGCCCTCCAACTGATGGGGTTATCCCTTTAAGAGAGGGAAGGAAAGGGAAGCCTCTTTCCCCTATACCCGCTTATGGGGCGTAAAGTCCGGGGGGTGGGGGTGTCCTCCCTGAAAGAGGCTTGGTTTGCGCTCTTAGAAAAGGCGGAAGGGCAAGGGCTCCCTTCGTGGGCCTAGTCCCCTGGCCTTGTCCCCTTGGGTATAATCCCCCCATGCTCACTGTGGACCTTTCCGGCAAAAAGGCCCTGGTCATGGGGGTCACCAATGCCCGCAGCCTGGGCTACGCCATCGCGGAAAAACTCCATCAGGCGGGAGCCCATCTGGCCTTCAGCTACCAAGGGGAAAGGCTTAAGGAAGAGGTGGAGCGGCTTGCCGCCCCCTTGGGGGCCCTCACCTTCCAGGCGGACGTCACCCAGGACGAGGAGCTGGACCGGCTTTTCGCTGGGCTCAAGGAGGCCTGGGGCGGGCTGGACTACCTGGTCCACGCCATCGCCTTCGCCCCCAGGGAGGCCATGGAGGGGCGGTACATAGATACCACGCGCCAGGACTGGCTCTTGGCCCTCGAGGTCTCCGCCTACTCCCTGGTGGCCGTGGCCCAGCGGGCCGAACCCCTCCTCCGGGAAGGTGGTGGCCTGGTCACCCTCACCTACTACGCCAGCGAGAAGGTGGTGCCCAGGTACAACGTGATGGCCATCGCCAAGGCGGCCCTGGAGGCCAGCGTCCGCTACCTGGCCTACGAGCTCGGCCCCAAGGGGGTGCGGGTGAACGCCATCTCCGCCGGGCCCGTGCGCACCGTGGCCGCAAGGAGCATTCCGGGCTTCATGAGGATGTACGACCGGGTGGCCCAGGTGGCCCCCCTAGGGCGCAACATCACCCAGGAGGAGGTGGGAAACCTGGGGCTATTCCTCCTCTCCCCCCTCGCCAGCGGCATCACCGGGGAGGTGGTCTACGTGGATGCGGGGTACCACATCATGGGGATGGAGCTGGAATAGCAACCTGGATGGGGTTATACTACAAACATGTACCGCTTTCTCGTATTCCTTGTTGTATCCGCAGGCGTAGCCCTATCCCAAGGAGTCCAGGACCCTCCGGCCTCACCTTGGGCGCGGGAGGCGGTGGAGCTTCTGGTAGCCAAGGGGGTTTTCATCGGCTACCCCGACGGCACCTTCCGTTGGCGCGAGCCCCTCACCCGGCAGGAGGCCGCCTTGGCCCTTTACCGCCTCTTGGCCGCTTACGGCTTGGACCGCCTGTCCCCCGAGGAGGTGGAGAAACTCCTTTCAGCAGTGAAGGACCTTCAGAAGGAACTGAAGGACCAGGAGGGGTTGGTCTCTGCCCTGAAGGAAGAACAGCAGGCCCTTAAGGAGCGGCTTAAGGATCTAGAGGGCCGGCCCCAGGCGGACACCCGCCCCCTGGTGGAGGCCTTGAAGGGGGTGGAAGAGCGCCTCAAGGCCCTTGAGGAGGCCCAAAAGGGCTTGGAGGTCGCCCAGAAGGCTCTGGAAGCCCGGGCCTTGGAGGAGGAGCTCAGGAAAGCCCAGGAAGGCCTTAAGGAGCTGGAGAACCGCCTTAAGGCCCTGGAAGAAAAGCCCCGGGCCGAGCCTAAGGACCTGGAATCCCTCAGACAGGAGCAAGAGGCGCTGAGGTCAGCCCAGAAGGCTTTGGAAGACCGACTGTCCAAACTAGAGGGTGCCCGCGCCGCTCAAGAGGAGGCCCTTAAAGGCCTGGCAGAGGGCCTAAAGGATCTCCCACAGGCCCGGAAGCTGGCGGAGGAGGCCCAGGCCCGCCTGCAAAGCCTAGAACCGCGCCTAAAGGCCGTGGAGGAAGGGCTTAAGGAGCAAGGGAACCGCCAAAGAGCCTTGGAGGAACGGCTAAAGAGTCTGGAGGAGCGCCAATCCCAAGCCGAGGACCGGCTAAAGGCCTTGGAGGAGGAGGTAGCCTCCCTTAAGCGCACCCTTACCCCCTTCCGCCTTCCCCTCTTCCTTGGCCTGGCCGCCTACCGGGGCGACGTCACCGGGGAGTGGTACGGCCGCCTCCTCCTGGGCCACGATGCCCTCCTGGGTCCCCTGGGCCTTCGCCTGGCCTACGAGGCCCCTTTCGCCAACCCCAGCCAAGGCCTCGCCAGCCTGGACCTCACCTTCCGCACCTCCTTTGGGGACCTGGACGGCTACTTCGGGGTGGGCGGGGGTCTTTACCTGGATGGGGTGCCCTTTGGCCAGCTCCTCATTGGGGCCGGGGTGCGGCTGGTGCCCAACCTGGGTGTTTTCCTGGAGGGCCACCAACGCTACCTCTTTGACGGCCAGATGAGCCAGCGCTCCACTCTTGGCGTAGGTATGGCCCTCCGATACTAGGGAAAATGGGGGCAGCCCCCACCATGCCTCCAGGACAACACCACATCGGGCATACCCCGCGTGCCGTCCTCGGCAAAGGCCCAGTTGCCGTAGGATACCCTCAGGGCCACCCCCAGGGAATAAGGGCCCGCGTCCCGCAAGGGCCCCAGAAAACCCAGCACCTCTAGGCCCAGGGGACCCTCCCAAGGCCGAAGGCGAACCAAACCCATCCAGGCGGGGCCGTAGGGAAAAGGCTCCAGGCCCGGCTGCGGTCCCAGTGGCCACACTGCTCCCAACCGAGCCTCACCGCCTGACCACCCCCAAGCCACCCCTGTGAGAACCCGATAGCCTCCAGACCCCATGAACTGGGCCACCCCCCCTAGGGGGAGAGCTAAGGCCGCATAAAGGCCCCCTCCCCCCAAGCTTAGGTCCATGCGGATGTGAGCGTCCCGGGGACCAAAGACAGGGCCCTCCCACCGCCTCTCTGTATCTCCCCTTCGGGCAAACAGAAGAACCTGCCCTTGGACCTCGTTCTTGGGTAGGCCCAAGGCCTGGTGCAAGGGGTCCAGAAGATAGTCCAACACGCCCCCGTAGTAGAGGCTAAAGGGCCAGTAAAAGCCCAGCGACCAGGGGCCTTGGTTCCAGCTGAGCCCAGGGGTGACCCGGATCTCCTCCAGGTCAAACCCCATCTCCCCCCAAGGCCCGTGGGCGTAGCTGAGCTGGTTGGCCAGGGAAACCCCCAGGTGCCAGGCACAGCCCTTTAGACCCGGGGAAGCAGGCCTCCCCAGGGGGAGGAGATAGGTGTCCGCTATGGGGCTGGTAACGTCCTGGCCCACCCCCATCCCCCCCAGGAGGAGGCTAACGAAAACGGCCCAAAGGTACCGTGAAGGCATACAGGCAGTCCTCCGGGGCTTCGGTCATAAAGATGACGGTGAGCTCTCCTTGAGGGTCCACCCCCTTTCCCGAGAGGTCCAGGTAGAAGACCAGGGTCCCCGTGTACCCCCCCTTCTCCTCCCTCCAGTCGTCCAGGTAGGTGACCCGGTAGGCCCTCACGGGCTTACCCCCCACCAAGGCCCCCAGGGTGTAGGCCTCCCGGAGCTCGGGCCGGGGGAGGCCCTCCACCTCCAGGTATACCCGGAGGTGCCCGTCGGGGAGGAAGCCCTTGGCCTGGGCCAAGACCTCAGCCCCCCGAACCCTCCGGAATTCGTTCCTGGCCCTCTCCGCCAGGATCTCCACCACCTCCAGCTGTCCCCCTACCCTAGCCGCCACGGGCCTGCTGCCCTTTGGGGGCAAGCAGCTTTCCCCCCGCTCCACCCTGAATTCCAGGGGCTTCCCTTCCCAGGCGGTGGGCGTACGGGGTAGGCGGGAGTAGACCCCCTCCACCACCGCCTCCGCTTCCTCGAGGGTGGGGGAGGGGGACCAGGCGAGGCCCGGGGGGTAAAGGGCCATCAGGAGCAAAAGCCCATAGATTCTCTTAGCTGCCACTGACCTGACCATACCTCACCTCCATTTCCCACTAGCGCAGGAAGACCAGTTGGCACTCCGGCGGAGCCCCCTTTAGTCTCCTGGCCGCCTCCTCCGAGACCACCACCAGTTCGGGGAAGGGGTTCTGGGGTCCCCTGGGCCTGGTGGCCAGGGCCCGGACCCGCCACAGGGTCTTGTAGGCCTCCTCCCGGAACTCCCCCGGGCGGAAGAAGAGGGCGATGCCGCTTCGGTCCACCACCTCCGTGGGCACCCCCTGCACCCGGTGCGGGTCCGGCCACACCTGCCGCCCCTCCGGATCCAAGATGGCGGGGGAGGGCCCTTGGGCGTAGGGAAGGCCGTGGAGCTCCACCACCACCGCGCACCGTCCCGCCTCCTTCCCCCCTTCGCCTCCCCTCCCGGGAAAGAGGCCCTCCTGCCCCAAGCCCCTTCCAGGGGCTCCTTGGGCCGAGGTCTGTCCGGAAGGGATGGGCTTTGCCATTCCCTCCGGTTCCTGGCCGATGCGGGAACTCCCCTCTCCACCTGGACCCCCTCTCCTCCCCAGAAGGGGCTCACCCCCATTCCCAGAAGGGACCTGTCCCGTGGAACCTCGCGCCACGGGCTCCCTTGCCGTCTCACCCTCCTGGGAGGGAGGGAGGACCCCCGCCCTCTTTGGGGAAAGGGTTTCGCCCACGGGCCTTTGGGGAGGTAAGGGGGAGGACTCCCTTTGCACCTCTTCCCCCCTTCCCAGTGAAAGGCGCTCCTCCCCACCCAAGGGCTCCCGCGCAGGAGGGGGAAGGTCGCTCTCCTTCTGGAAAGCGGGTTCGGCCACCGGCCCGGAGGGGGCGGGCCCCGTCTTCATCTCCCTTTCCCCCAAAGTTTCCTGAGCGAAGGAGGGAGCCCTGTCGTTCCGCTGAAATGCGGATCCGTCCGCCCTCTCCTCCCTCCCCTTCTGGGAGAGCCTAACCGCTTCAAGGGGTCCTTGGGCTAGGGGGGATTCCCGCCCCAAAGAGCCTGCCCCTCTCCCCTGGGCCTCCTTCCTCGGGGAAGGGGACACCCCCTCCCGGCCGAGGCCTCCCTCTATCGTTGGGGTAGGCGTACCCACCGGGTCTTCCCGCCCTCCCCTGGCTTCCCCATGGGCCCTGGAAGAGGGCAATATGGGTCTCCTTTCGGTCTGCCTCAGAGGGGGGCGTGCCTCCTTTTGCGCCGTAGGAGCCTCCTCCCGCTTTTGGAGTTCAGGAGGCGGGGTTTCCCCCGGAAGCTCCACCGTGTAGCGCACCGTGGGACCGGAGGCTTGAGGGATAGGGGGCAGGGCCAAGAGGCCCCACAACCCCCCCAGGTGGAGGAGCAGGGAAAGGAGGAGGGCCCGCCTCCTATCTCTTGACCGCCACCTCCAGCCTTGTCCCTCCAGCACGGCGCACCGCCTCCATCACCGCCACCACCCGCCCGTGGGCCACCTGGGCGTCCGCCTCCAGGCGCACGGGGGTGCGGTCCAAGGGGAGCGACTTTAGGGCCCCCTCCAGCTCCGCCAGGGAGGCCATCCTCCTGCCCCCCAGGGCCAGCCTTCCCTCCTTGTCCAGCTGGACCACCACGGGGGCCACCCCCCGCTCCCCTTCCCCTTTGGGAAGCTCCACCCTAAGGGCCCGCTCCTCCTTAAGGCCCCCCGGGAGGGCCTCGGGGAAGCGGGCCAGCATGAGGCCGAAAAGGCTAAGGAGAAGGAAAAGGTCTATGAGGGGGATGAGGTTTAAGGGCCTCACCTCCTACCCCCCAGGAATACCCGCCCCCCGTAGGCCACCACGGCCACCAGAAGCCCCATGCCCGTATTCACCAGGGCCTCGGCGATGCCCTTGGCCAACCCCTGGGGGTCGCCCTGGCCGGAGAGGGCCAGGAAGGCCCGGATCATGCCCAGGGTCGTGCCCAAAAGACCCACCAGGGGGGCCAGCTGGGCCAGGCCTTCCAGCCGCTCCAAAAGGGCCGCCTCCACCTGCCCCTCCCGCCGGAGCAGGAAGGAGGCGTAGAGGAGCAGGTATACCGTGTATAGGGAGAGGAGGAGCAGAAGCCAAAGGATTGGACCCCCTGAGACCAAGAGTTCCCCAAACCCCATAGCCCTAGCATAAGGGAAACCACCCCCCGAAGGGGGTGGCTTCCCCAGGAACCCTAAACCTCAAGGATTTTGCACGTTGGTGGTGTCCTGGACGAACCGGGTCACCAGGTTGAGGGGATCCGTGGTCTCGGCGTAGGCCTCAAAGGTGCTGATGCCCTGGGCGATGGCCTTGGCCCGGACCACGATGACCAGGCTATCGCCAGGGGCAAGCGGCAGGAAGGTGGCGGTGCTCTGGATGCGGGCTGCCGTGGGCGAGGTGGCCGTCAAGGTAAAGTTCGTATCCAGGTTGTAGGCACCCGCCCCAGTGCCCCGGTACACCGCAAACCCGCCACCGGCCGCATCCAGCTCCACGCTGGTCCCCGCCGTGCGGTAGATGCGGAAGTCCACGTCATTCAGGTTGACGCTACCCTGGTTGGTCAGGGTGTAGATGTAGTAGAAGGTGTCCCCCACCCGCACGGGGGTCCCAATGGTATCCACCTGCGTGAAGGGCCCAACACCTCCGTCACCGTAAACCGTTACAGAAGACGGCAGCGGGCCCTGCAGGGCGAACTCACCCAGGTTGGTGATGGTCAGGTCGGCATCCCGGATGAAGTCGCAGGCCTGCAGGTAGTTGCCCACGCTGTCGGGGTTGCCCGTTTCGCGGGTGTAGGGAGGTACGGGACGCGGGTCACGCCCTACGGGAGGCTCAGATTGCCCGTTCTTGACGGGACCCCATTCGTACTGGTACTGGTTGAGGTTCCAGGCGTAGAGCCGGGCGCAGTTGGTGAGCCAGTCGAGATTGTCCTCGTCCTGGTTCAGGCCGCCGGAGACCCGGAAGTCCAGGATGGCCCGCCAGGTGGCGCCCAAGGCCAGGTTGCCCACGTCAAAGGTCAGGGTCTTGGCATTGGCATCCAAGGTGCCAGGACCGGTGTCGGAGGAGGAGTTCACGTGGTCCAGGAAGCGGCCAAAGAGGTCCCGCACCTTGACGTTGTAGGCGGTGAGGGCGGCCTGGTAGTCAGCGGGGAACTGGGCCTTGAGGGTGGCGTAAGCGGGGTCAGAGGTAGCCCGGTCCACGTTTTGTGCGGTGACCACGAAACGGGCCGTGTCACCGACGGCGTAGACGGGATTCACCGCCCGCTTGTCCAGGGTCAAGAAGGGACGGACCACCCAGATGTCCAAGCTGGCCTCCTGGCGGGCGAAGTTCCCAGGCCCTTCAGGCGCCTCGCTGACCACCTCCACGATGTTGACCACCCGGTAGGGGTCGCTGTAGAGGGTGTTGGGCGGGTTGATGGGCGGACGGTTACCAAAACCACCCGTGGGATGGTTGGGGTCGTAGGCACCATCCACAAGACCATCGGAAATGCCGTCAGGGTTACCGCCTGGACGAACAGTCCCCTCACCGTTATCGTTCCAAGCATACCCGGGCTTGTGGCGGGCATACAGGCGGACCTTCACGGAAACGCTGCCGCCCGGCGGGATGCTCCCCAAGGCCGGGGTGGTGGTCCACCGCCAGGTCACCTGGTGGAGGATGGGGTCGTAGGTGGCGTTATCGGTGGCCGAAGCAAACCCCAGCTCCGCGGGCAACCTGTCCGTGATGACCGCATTCTGGGCGGGAACGTTGCCGGTGTTGGTAACGGTGATGGTGTACTCGTAAACCGCCCCCGCGGGCACACTGGCCCCTTGCCTAGGCAAGGTAACGTCGGTGGGCCCGAGGTTGAGCCCAGACCAGCCGATCACCCGAGGACCGGACTTGGTGATCCGGACACCCGTACCGCCCCAAGTCTTCGTAAACCTGTAGGACTTGAGGGGGAACTGGTATTGAACATCACCGTAGCTGGCCGTAGCTACCCACGTGGCGGTAACATCTACGCTGAAGGGGAGATCGTCGGGGGTAATACCCTCTTGCGGGGACCTGGGCCTGAGGGTAACCCCGGAGCCATCTAGGTCTACACAGGTCTTGCCATCGGCAGAGATCTGTTCGCAGCTGTTAACCCCAATAGAGGGATCGCTGGGCACCCAGCTTACCTTGCTGGTGTCGTTGATCGTGTAGACCATGTACCCAATGCCCTGAGAAGAGGGCGTGAAGGTGCCGAGATCGTCGGGCTGCTTGCGCCGCAGGAGGCTGTTGAAAGTGTGATCGTTCAGCCTTGGGCGATCAAAGCTGTAGTTGTTGACAATATTGCCCAGGTTACTCCCGGAACGGCTGCCCGTCCGGCGCACATCATTACCTGCCTGGTAGATGAGGTGGCTAACGTTGTAGAAGAAGAACTTGGCCTCCGCCAGTTGCCCGTTGGAGGAAACCACCAACTTGACGGGATTCTCCACATTGTACAGCGCACCCCACTCGCGGCCCAAGAGCTCAGCGAAAACCGAGGTGGCGACGATGGTGAAGCATGCTTCCCCATTGGCCCCGGTGACCCCAACAGGGCGGGAGCTCTGCGTGGTTACGCCACAGCCTGAGAAAACGTTCACCCCGTTCAGCAAACCCAGATCCAGGCCCGCCTCCACCACCGCTCCCGGCACCGGGTTACCCTGGCTATCCAGGGCGCGGACCGTGACCCGCACCGCCTCCTCCGTCTGGGCGGCGTAGAGGTCCACCACCTTGTTGGTGTTCCGCTCCCGCGCGGAGGGCAGCGCACCGGAGGCATCCTGCACGGATACGATCTGGATACGGGCTACCCTGGAGGTACTGTCGCCCGTTCCGCCACCGCCGCCGGACGGGTTAAGCCTGAGCGTCACCCTGGCGGTCTGGCCCGCCTGGACCGTAGCCGGGCTGGTGGCGGGTTGGTAGCCGCTGCTGCTGGCAGCTACGGTATAGTTACCCGCCGGCAGATTGGGGAACGTCGCCTTGCCCTGGTTATCCGTCACGCCCGAAGCGGTTTGGGGTCCGCTTACGCCCACCACCGCCCCGGGAATGGGGTTGTTGTTGGAGGCGTCCAGGACGGTAACCTCCAGGCTACCCTGCTGGGGAGAAGGCGGCGGCTGCTGGCCGCAGCTGGCCAGAAAAAGGGCCAGCGCCCCCAAGAGGGACACACCAAAAGCCTTGATCCTGTTTCCCTTCATATCCTCACACCTCCTGTGGCCTTTAGCTCTTTCCCGAGGGTTTCCGCTGTTTCCCCTCCGGGTCCGGCGCCAAGCGGGGTCCCTCTCTTTGGAAAACCCACTGCCTGGCATCCGAGGCTAATCTTACGCATAACCTCCTCTCATGTCAAGCCGGCTTTGCCTTACCTTAAGCCCCTGTCAGAACCCGGTTAACCCCACTCAAGAGGTTTTTCCACCCTCCCACCCCCTGGGGGCTAGGCTAGGCCCAGGGGGCTTAACGCGGGGTGAAGAGGGACTTAACGCCTTAGCCCCCTTTTACCCGCAGGGGCTTCCCGTAGCATAAGGGTATGCGACGCCCTACCCCCACGGTCTGGGTGGGCCGCCTGCCCCTGGGGGGCGCCCACCCCGTGGCCGTGCAGTCCATGACCAACACCCCCACCCGGGAGGTGGAGGCCACCACGGAGCAGGTCCTGGCCCTATACCGGGCGGGAAGCGAGCTGGTGCGCCTCACGGTGAACGACGAGGAGGCCGCCCAGGCGGTACCCGAGATCAAAAGGCGGCTTTTGGAAGAGGGGGCAGAGGTGCCCCTAGTGGGGGATTTCCACTTCAACGGCCACCTCCTCCTGCGGAGATACCCCAAGATGGCCGAGGCCTTGGACAAGTTCCGCATCAACCCGGGCACCCTGGGCCGCGGCCGGCACAAGGACGAAAACTTCCAGGAGATGATCCGGATCGCCTTGGACCTGGGGAAGCCGGTACGCATCGGGGCCAACTGGGGAAGCCTAGACCCCGCCCTCCTCACCGAGCTCATGGAGGCCAACGCCCGCCGCCCCCATCCCAAAAGCGCCCACGAGGTCCTCCTGGAAGCCCTGGTGGAAAGCGCGGTGCGCGCCTATGAGGCCGCCCGGGAGCTGGGCCTAGGGGAGGACAGGATCGTCCTCTCGGCCAAGGTGTCCAAAGCCCCCGACCTGGTCTGGGTCTACCGGGAGCTGGCCCGCCGCACCCCGGCTCCCCTCCACCTGGGCCTTACCGAGGCGGGGATGGGCACCAAGGGGATTGTGGCCAGCACCGCCGCCCTAGCCCCCCTCCTCTTGGAGGGCATCGGGGATACCATCCGCATCTCCCTCACCCCCGCCCCCGGGGAACCCCGCACCAAGGAGGTGGAGGTGGCCCAGGAGATCCTCCAGGCCCTGGGCCTCCGTAGCTTTGCCCCCGAGGTCACCAGCTGCCCGGGGTGTGGCCGCACCAAGAGCACCTTCTTCCAGGAGTTGGCCGGGACCGTGGGGGCCTACCTTAAGGCCAAGCTGCCCGAGTGGCGGGAAAGGTACCCGGGGGTGGAGGAGCTAAGGGTGGCGGTGATGGGGTGCGTGGTGAACGGCCCTGGGGAAAGCCGCCACGCCCACATCGGCATCTCCTTGCCGGGAAGCGGGGAGGAGCCCAAGGCCCCGGTCTACGCGGACGGGAAGCTCCTCACCATCCTCAAGGGGGAGAACCTAGCCCAAGAGTTTCTGGACATCCTGGAAGACTACGTGAAAGGGCGGTTTTCCAAGGCCTGATGGAACCCTTTCGCTTCTCCATCCAAGCCCGCTCGGGCCGGGCCCGGGTGGGGCTTCTCGCCACGCCCCACGGGACCGTGGAAACCCCCCTCTTCGTGCCCGTGGGCACCCAGGGCTCGGTGAAGGGGCTTTTGCCCAAGGACCTAAAGGCCATGGGCAGCCAGGTGCTCCTGGCCAACACCTACCACCTCCTCCTTAGGCCAGGCCCCGAGCGGGTCAGGGCCTTAGGGGGGCTCCACCGCTTTGCCGGCTGGCCGGGGCCCTGGCTCACGGACTCCGGGGGCTTCCAGGTGATGAGCCTGGGCCACTTAAGGCGCATAGACGAGGAAGGGGTCATCTTCCAAAGCCACCTGGATGGGAGCCTCATCCGGCTTACCCCGGAAAGGAGCATTGCGGTGCAGGAGGCCTTGGGAGCTGACCTCATCATGGCCTTTGACGAGTGCCCCCCCTACCCCTCGCCCCGGGAGTACCTTAAGGCCTCCATGGAGCGTACCCTGCGCTGGCTGGAGCGGAGCCTAAAGGCCAAAACCCGGCCCGACCAGGCCCTTTTCGGCATCGCCCAAGGGGGCACGGACCCCGAGCTTAGGGCCCTTTCCACCCGGGAGACGGTGGGCTTTGACCTGCCCGGTTACGCCATCGGGGGTTTGGCCGTGGGGGAGAGCAAGGAGGAGATGTTCTCCATGGTGGCCCTTTCCACAGAAATCCTCCCCGAGGGCAAACCCCGCTACCTCATGGGGGTAGGCCACCCGGAGGACCTGGTGGCGGCCATGGGCCTGGGGGTAGACCTCTTCGACAGCGTCTACCCCACCCGCACGGGCCGCTTCGGTTCCGCCCTGACCCCAACGGGGCGAATCCATTTGAAAAACGCCCAGTACTTAGAGGACCCTAAGCCCTTGGAAGAGGGATGCGACTGCTACGCCTGCCAAAACTTCAGCCGAGCCTACATCGCCCACCTGGTGCGATCCAAAGAGATGCTTGGGGGCATCCTCCTCTCCCTGCACAACCTGAGGTTTCTTCATCGCCTCACGGAAAGAGCCCGGGAGGCCATCCGGCAAGGAAGCTACGGGGCCTTTGCCCGGGAGTTTGCGGAAAGACGCTTTGGCAGGGAAGTGCCCCCGTGGTTCCGGGAGGCCATGGCGGCGGGGGGACACTGGTGAGGCCACCCCGCCCGGGCCACGGTGGGGGCCCCAAAAGCGTCCCCCTAGCCCAAAACGCCTAACCCTCCCGGTAGAACCGGCTTTTCTTGTAGTACTCCTCCAAAAGCACCTTCAGGAAAGCGGCGGTGGGCACCCCCAAAAGGGCCCCCCAAAGGCCAAAAAGGGTGGCGCCCACCAGGATGGCGGCGATGGCGGTCACGGGATGGAGCCGGGTGGCCCGGCCCACGATGAGGGGCCCGAGAAGGTTCCCCTCCACCTGGTTGGCCAGCCAAAGGACCAAAAGGGTAAGAAGCACCTTGCCCCACCCTCCCGTGGCCGCCAGGAGGAGGGCGGGAACCCCGGAGACGATCACCCCCACGAAGGGGATGAGGTTGAAGACCCCCGCCAGGAATCCCAGGCTGGCGGCCAGGGGCACCCCCACCAGGCTTAGCCCTACCCCCACCATGAGGCCCACCAAAAGGGCCACCAGAAGCTGCCCCCGCACATACCCCCCCACGCTCCGGTCCAGCTTGTGGGCAAGCTCCGCCACCAAGGGCTGGTAGGGGTCGGGGAAGACCCTTAGGGCCGCCTGGGCCAGGCGGGGAAGGTCATAGAGGAAGTAGACGGAAAGGGTAAGGGCGGTAAGGAACTGGAAGATGCCGCCCAGCAGGGAGATAAAGAAGCCTAGAAGGTTTCCCCCCTGACCCATGAGCCCCTGAAGCCAGCGCACCAGGGTGTCCAAGAACCCCTGGATGAGGCCTTGCAGGCTCTGGCCCGCCTCGGCCAAAACCGGCTTCAAGGTTTCGGGAAGGGGAATGGCCCGGATGCGGCCTGGCAGGTCTAAAAGCCAGGCAAGAAACGGTTCTAAAAGCCGGGGAAGCTCCTGGGCCAGGCGGGAAAGCTCCAAAACCGTCTGGGCGGTGAGGAAGGAGGCGAGGGCCAAAAAGAGACCTAGGCCCAGATACACCAAAACCACCCCCAAAAGCCGGGGAAGCCTTTTGCCCTCAAAGAAGCGGACCACGGGATGGGTCAGATAGGCGATGGAAAAGGCGGTGAGCAGGACAGAAAGGGCGGGCCAGGCCCGGAGGAGGAAGCGGTAGGCCAGATACAAAAGGAGCAGGTAGACCAGGACCCGGACATAGGGATTCTCCCACACCCGGGCAAAGGCCTCGCGCATGGGGCTATTCTAAATGGAAAAAGGCCTTGGCCTGCTTCAGGAGAGCTTCCCCCTCCAGCCCTTGAAAGAGGAACTTCCCCCGGTCGGGCTCCCCCTCCCAGACCTCAAAGAGGAGCCTAGGCGCCCCACCCAAAAGCCCCGTGTTCCCCACGTAGCCGATGGGGTCGCCCCGATGGACCCTCTGCCCCACCTTTAGCTTCCGGTAGGGCGCCTCGAGGTGGGCGTAGACGCTGATGCGGCCATCGGGGTGGCGGATCCAAACCTCGAGGCCCCTCAGGAGGTCCATCTGCTCTGGGGAGGCCCCGTTTCGCACCTCCTCCAAAAGCTTTTGGTACGCCTCCGGGGAGGGTTCCCTATAGTCCCCTTCCACCTTCACCACCTCCCCGCTGGCGGCGGCCACCACCCCCATCCCCCGCACCACGGGCACGCAGGCATCCCCCTGGATGAAGACGAAGCCCGGGCTCACCCCCTTGCGGTAGGGGCGGGGAGCCCCCGGCAGGTTCTCGGGACGGGTGGGCAGGCAGGCCCCGGGCAGGGGAAGCAGGTACCCCCCAGAACCCCAGGCGGCCTGCTGACGTAAAACCCCCACCTCCTGGCGCAAGGCGGCAAGCTGGCGTCCCCTAAGGGAAAACCCCAGGCTGACCACCAAGGCATACAGCGCCAGGGCCAAAAGGAGGTAGTGCCCCGGCTTCCACACCATGGGCCTATGCTACAAAAAAGACCCCCTCAGGGGTCACGCCCAAGGGGCAACCAGGGTTAAAGGAGCTTGAGAAGCCGTTCCTTGATCTCCTTGGCGGAAAGGCCCTCCAGCTTAAGCCCCTTGGCCCTGTCCAGAAGCTCGTAAACCTTGGGAATATGGCTCGTGGCCACCCGGAAGGTGATCTCCTGGCCCGCTACCCGCACCCGGATCTTTTGCAGGTTGGGGTACTGGCGGCGCTTGGAGATCCCGGTGGTCTTCCGGCCCACGCCCCCCTCCCGCTTGGCCTTACCCCGCCTCTCTATGCTGTTGGCCACGATAGGCCTCTTTCCGCTGATCTCGCACACCTTGGACATATGGCCCTCCCGTGCCCGAAGGCAAACCCTATGGAGTATAGCACAAAGGGGAGCATTGGGTAGACTCAAGGGGATGCCCACGGTTCTTGTGCCCCTCCTCCTAGCCTTGGACCAGATCCTTAAGCTATGGGCCCTGGAAAACCTCTCCCCGGTGCCCAGGCCCCTTCTGGGGGACCTCCTCTACCTCACCCTGGTGAGGAACACGGGGGCCGGTTTTGGATTGCTGGAAGGCCGGGCCTTCCTTCTGGGCTGGCTTAGCCTGGGGGTGGGGACCCTACTCCTCTATTTGCTAGCCCAAAAACGCTACCCCTTTTGGCCAACCCTGGCCCTTTCCCTCATCGCCGTGGGGGCCTTGGGCAACGGCATTGACCGCCTGGGCCGGGGCTGGGTGGTGGACTATCTGGACCTGGGAACCCCTATCCCCCTCATCGCCCACTTCCCCGTTTTCAACCTGGCAGATGTGTGCGTGACCCTGGGAGCGGCCCTCCTCCTCCTAGCCCCCAGGCGCAAGCGTCGCTTTTAGACCCTTTCCAACATCTGCGCGAACCGCTCCAGAGCTTTCCTGAGGTTCTCCTCGCTGGTGGCATAGGAGAGGCGCACGTGCCCATAGGCGGCAAAGTCGGTGCCCGGCACCACCGCCACCCCCGCCTGCAAAAGCCTTTCCGCCGCCTGCACCTCGTCCTCGGCGAAGGGGGAGGTGTCCAGGAGGACATAGAAGGCCCCGCTGGGACGCACCGCCTTTAGGCCCAGCGCCGAAAGGCCCTCCAAGAGAAGGTCCCGCCGCCTCCTATAGGCCTCCCGGGCCATTTCTATGAAGGCCCTGGAGGCCTCCTGGTTCGTGAGGGCCTCGAGGGTGGCCCACTGGGCGATGGTATCGGGGCTGGTGGTGGACTGGCTGGAGATGTCGGCCATGGCCTTGATGACCTCCTTGGGGCCACACGCGTAGCCGATGCGCCAGCCGGTCATGGCAAAGGCCTTGGCCGCCCCGTTCACGGTGATGGTGTGCTCGGGAGCCACCTGAGCCGGGGAGAAGTGGGCCCCCTCGTAGATGAGGTGCTCGTAGATCTCATCGGAAACCAGGTAGAAGTCGTGTTCCACCGCCAGCTCCGCCAGGGCCTTTAGGACCTCCTCAGGGTAGACCGCCCCCGTGGGGTTGTTGGGGGAGTTCACCACCAAGGCCTTGGTGCGAGGGGTTACGGCCCTCCTTACCCGTTCGGGGTCGGGCACGAAACCCTCCTGGGGAAGGGTCTCCACCTCCACGGGCACCCCTCCCGCCAGGCGCACCATCTCCGGGTAGCTCACCCAGTAAGGGGCCAGGACGATGACCTCGTCCCCGGGGTCCAGGATGGCCTGGAAGAGGTTGTAAAGGGCCTGCTTACCCCCCACGGTGACGATGGTCTCTTCCGGGGTAACCTGAAGGCCGTTCTCCTTGCGGAACTTCTCCGCCAAGGCCTCGCGCAGCTCAGGGATGCCCACCGGGGGAGCGTACTTGGTCTTCCCCTGGGCTAAGGCCCGCCGGGCCGCCTCCTTCACGTGCTCCGGGGTGTCAAAGTCCGGCTCCCCCGCCGTCAGGGCCACCAGATCCACCCCCTGGCGCCTAAGTTCCAAGGCCTTGGCGTTCACCGCCACCGTGGCCGAAGGCTTCATGCCCTTAACCCGCTGGGAAAGGCCGCGCATGGCCTAAGTATACGGGCCAGAAGGGGAAGACGGCAGGGGGCCGAGGAGGGGATGAGGCCTGGACGCCACGCCTGCCCCGCGGGTTCCAGGGGGTCTTGGTAAGGCATCAGGGTCCCTGCAAGGCTATCCAGGTCATCCTCCTCCCGGTAAGCCTGGACCGCCCAGAGGAGCCGCCCCCAGTCCGTAAGGCCCAAAGCCTCCCCCGTGGCCCCCACCTGGCGGAGGAGCTCCAGGGCCTTAACCTGGCCCTTGGACACCTCCATGACCGGGCCACCAACCCCCCTGCAAGCCCCAGCACCAACCGGTTTTATCCCGCACCCACCGGGCTTAAGAGGGGCGCCTCCCCTCTAGCCATAGCCCTTCCCCCCACCACCCTAAGGCCAAGGGCCTCCACCCGGGCCCGGTAAAGGCTGGTCTCAGGTAGAAGCTCCCCATCGGCATGGGCCGGCACGGGATGGGAAAACTCCACCGTCACCTCCCGGCCCGCAAAGGCCACCACCTGGGGATGGGAAAGGTGCCGACCAAACAGGAGCCGGGGCAGGATGAGGACCACCCCGGGCCGGGTGAAGGAGCGGGCCAGGATCACCGAGAGCTGGCCATCCCGGGGATCGGCCATGGGGGCTATGGGAATCCCACCCCCGTAGGCGGGCCCGTTCATGGCCGCCACCAGGAGCAGGGGTCCCCGGTGCACCTCCTCCCCCTCCACCATCACCCGCCCTTCGGGAAGGCGGAGCTCCTTAAGCACCCCAAAGAGGGCGTAGAGGTAGCGGGGCATGCCCCGGAGGAAGGGCGGGGCGGAAAGGGCCCTCTTGGCCACCAAGGCGTCAAAGCCGATGCCCAGGGAGGCCCCAAAGGGTTCGCCGTTTACCCAACAGAGGTCTATGGCCTCCTCTTGGGCGAAGAGGGCCAGGTCCAAGGCCTCTTTCCAGGGAAGTCCCTTCAGGCCCAGCATGCGGGCGAAGTCGTTGCCGCTACCGATGGGCACCACCCCTAAAACCTTTTCCGCACCCGCAAGGCCCCGTAAAACCTCATGCACCGTGCCGTCCCCCCCCACGGCCACCACCCGCGCCCCCGGGGGAGCCGCCCGGGCCAGTTCCGTGGCGTGGCCCGGCCCCTCGGTGAGGAAGGCCTTGGCCCCCTTGGCCCGCGCGGAACTCAGGATGGCCCCGGAAAGCCTCCCCACCTTGCCCCGCCCCGCCGCCGGGTTCACGATGACCCACCTTTCCACCCCCGTATTCTAGACCCATGGGGCTCCTGGCCCATTTCCTCCAAGGTCCCCACCCCAAGACCACCCTGCTCCTCACCCGGGCCGGGCCGGTGGAGAACCCAGAACACGTCCTCCACAGCCATCCGGGCCTTCCCCTTGCGGAACCGGGCAGGCAGGCCCTCCGCGCCCTGGCCAGGCTGGCCCAGGGCTACCCCGTGGCCTGGGTCTACGCCCCCGACAGCTTGGCGGAGGCCGAGGCAGCCGGGCTTCTGGCGGAAGCCCTAGGGGTGCCCTTCACCCTCCTTCCGGAACTCAGGGAGCGAAGCTGGGGAGAATGGGAAGAGCTTAGCTTCGCCGAGGTAAGGGAGCGGTATCCCCAGGAGGTGGCCGCCTGGCTGGAGGACGAGGCCGGCTTTGCCCCTCCGGGCGGGGAAAGCCTGAGGCAGGCCTGGGAAAGAGGGCAAAGAGCGGTAAGGGCCCTTCTTGGGCACCACCCAGGCCAAGCCCTCCTGGTGGTGGGGAACTGCACCTTAAACCGCGCCGCCCTAAGCCTGGCCTTGCCCCTTCCCCCGGAAGAGGGCCTCCGGGTGGAACAGGACTACGCCCGGCTTTCCGTGGTGGAGTTCTACGGGGAAGAGGGCGTGGTGAAGGCCTTGAACCTGGACGCTTGTCCCTAGCCCTAACCAGGGGCCAGGGGAGTAGACTAAGGGCATGATCCGGCCCGTGGCCCGCCAGGACCTTCCTGGGCTCCTTAAACTCCTCCGCTGGATGGACGAAAGCCCCAAGCGGGGGGTTCTGGCCCCGGAGGCCCGGGACCTCGAGGGCCTGGCGGAGGAGCTGGAGGACGGCCTGGTCCTCCTTAGGGAAGGGGAGGTGGCCGGGTACGTGGGCCTTTACCCTTTCTGGGATGGGGGGGCCCTCGAGGGGCCCCTGGCTTACCGGGAGGAGGACCTCTTACCCCTATTGCAGGCGGCGGAGAGGCGGGCGGAGGAGCTTGGGCTAGAGCGCCTCTACGCCTTCCCCCGGGAGGAGAACCGCACGGTGCGGGAAGCCCTGGAGCAGGCGGACTTCGGCCTTTTGCACCTCACCTACTTTTTCGTCAAGAACCCTGAGGGCCTGGACTACCCACCCCCCGAAGGGGTGGTCATCCGCCCAGGTTTTCCCGGCCCTGCCGTCTATCGGGAGCTCTACCGGGAAAGCGAGGAGGGCTGGGCCCTGCGCCTGAAGTGGACGGACGAGGAGCTTTGGGAACACTTCCAGGACCCCCATGTCCACCTCCTGGTGGCCTACCAAGGGGAGAACCCCGTGGGCCTGGCCGAGGTGGAGCTGGAGGACCATGAGGCCAGCGTGGCCTATATCGGCGTGGTGCCCAAGGCCCGGGGCCAGGGCATCGGGCGGGCCCTCCTGGCCGAGGCGGCCCGACTGGCCAAGAGGAAGGGGGCCAACCTCCTACGGGTCCGGGCCCACGACCACGAGACCGGGGCCTTGGAGCTCTACCGCAACCTGGGGTTCAGCCTGGAAGAGGCCGTGGCCACCTACGCCAGGGAGCTTAGGGCCAGGCGGTAGGTCTCCGCATGGGCCTCCACGGTAAGCCGGGGGTCGCGGTTATACCCCCCGCCCATCACCACCACCAAGGGCACCCCCAAGGCCCTCACCATGCGGAAAACCCGCTCGTCCCGCTTCCTTACCCCTTCCGGACTCAAGGCCAAGCGGCCAAACCGGTCCCCTATCAACACGTCTACTCCAGCGTTATAGAAGACCAGCTCGGGGCGAAAGGCCTGGGCCCTTTCCAGGGCCTCCTCGAGGGCCCGAAGGTAGGCCCCATCCCCCACCCCATCGGGAAGCCCCACGTCCAGGTCGCTTTTCTCCTTCCTCAAGGGGTAGTTCCGCTCCCCGTGCAGGGAAAGGGTGAAGACGGTGGGGTCCTCCTGGAAAAACACCGCGGTGCCGTTCCCCTGATGGGCGTCCAGGTCCACCACCAAAACCCGGCCCCCAAAACCCGCCCGCCTCAGCCAGGCCACGGCCACCGCCACGTCGTTGAAGAGGCTATACCCCTCGGCCCGGTCGGGGTAGGCGTGGTGGGTGCCCCCGGAGAGGTTGAGGCCCAAGCCCCCTTCCAGGGCATCCAAGGCCGCAGCCAGGGTTCCCCCCGCCGCATGCAGGGCCCGCTTTAGGAGGCTTGGGCTAAAGGGAAGGCCCAGGCGCAAGGACTCCTCCCGGGAAAGCCCCACGGTGAAAAGCCTTTCCAGGTATCCCGGATGGTGGGCCAAAAGGAGGGCCTCCCGGGGCACCTCCGGGGCCGGCAGGATGGGAAGAAGGCCCCTCAGGACCTCCGCCACCCCCCGGTACTTGTAGAGGGGAAAGGGGTGGCCTTGGGGAAGGTCCACCCTTAGGTGAGCCGTGCTATAGGCCCGCACCCTTCCATCATGCCCCAAGCTGGCGATAGGCTTCGTAGGCCGCCACCCCCACGGCCACCGCCAGGTTCAAGGAGCGCACCGGCCCCGGCATGGGGATGTGGACGCCGGGAAACCTCCCCAGCACCTCGGGGGGAAGCCCCCGGGTCTCAGGGCCAAAGAGGAGGTAGTCCTCCGGTTGGAAACGCACCTGGTAAAGGCTGGTCTTTCCCCTGACACTGAAGGCCCAAACCCGCACCCCTTGGGGCAGGCTTTCCAAAAAGGCCTCCCAGGAATCGTGGAGGCGGAGGTCCACATGGGGCCAGTAGTCCAGGCCCGCCCGCTTGAGCCGGGGGTCGCTTAGGCGAAATCCCAGGGGCCGGATCAGGTGCAAGGGCCAGCCCAAGGCGGCGGCGGTGCGGGCGATGTTCCCCGCATTCTGGGGGATTTCCGGCTGGTAGAGGACCAGGTGGGGCATGGCTAGAGGCGCCGGTAGCGGGTGGCCGCCCCCCGGCCCACCCGCTCCACCTTACCTTCCCGGATGAGGCGGTTCAAAAGGGCCAAGGCCGCCTTAGGGGAAAGCCCCAGCTCTCCCTCCAACTCCCGCCTTGAACAGGACCTTTCCAAAAGACGAAGCACCCGTTCCCCCAAGGGGTCCCGCCTTAGGAGGTGGTACCGCCCCCCTTCCTTGCGCAAAAGGCCCATGCGCTCCATGCGGGAAAGGACCTTCCGGGCCGCTTCGGGAGGAAGCTGCAAGGCCCGGGAAAGCTCCTCCAAGGTGGCCTCCCCCACCCGGCGCAGGTGGCCCACGGCGATGAGGTGGTCCAGGCTGAAGCCGCCCAGGCGCTCCTGGGCCTCGGCCAGCTCCCGCACGAAGGCCTCGTCCAGCTCCGGGTTGTAGAGGACCAGGGTGAGGGCCTCGGGGAAAAGGCGGTACTCCGGGGGCTCCTTCCCGTACTTGAGGAGGAGGCGGTACATCTTGTCCACCCCGCTTCCCGCCCGCTCCACGTAGCCCAGGCGGTAAAGGGCCTCGGCCAGGCGGGGGTTCCGCCTTTTTGGGGGGGTGGCGGAGGATGTTCTCTGGGGTTATCCCTGGGGGAAAACCCCCGGGGTTGGAAACCTCCAGGCGGTCCGGGTAGTGGTGCACCTGGATGGCATCCGGGCTCTGCCAGTCCCGGTGCACCAGGGCGTTGAGGAGGGCCTCCCGGTAGACCTCCTGGTCAAAGTCCCAGACCTCGAGGCGGAATAACCCCACCATCAGGTAACGCACCCGGTTCCGGGCCTGGATCAGGTCCCTAAGCCGCTCCAAAAGGGCGGGGATGGGGCGAAGCATATCCTCCCGGAAGGTGTACCCCTCCTCGCCCTCGTGGAAGTAGTAGCTCACCTCCGCCTGGGGAAGAAGCCGCCTTAAGGCCAAGGGGGTGCCCGCAAGAAGAAGCCCGGCCACCGTGGGCCTTTCCTCCCCCTCCACCCGCTCCAAAAGCCCCAGGGCATAAAGGAGTTCCAAATCCGGCAAGGCCGCCAGGTTGCTCCCCCGCTCCTCCAGGATGCGCCTTAGGCGCAAGACCTCCACCGGGTCCAGGTCGGAAAGGCTGGCCGCCGGCAGGACCTGGGCGGTGAAGTCGGGCTCCGGCAAGGCTTGGCCCATCCTCAGCTCCGTGAGCCTCCTGCCGTCCCAAAAGGGCACCCTCCCCGCCCCCACGGCGATGGCCGCCGGGCTTTGGGGCACGTGCAGGGCCAAAACCCGGCCCAAGGGCCCCTCCACCACCTCCACGTAGGGCAGCAGAAGCCCCTGGGTGAGCTGGAACAGGGCGTGGGTGATCTGCAAGGGGTGGATCTCCGAGGCCCCCACCACCCGTCCTTCCCGATCCACCCCCAGGAAAAGGGTTCCCCCCCGGTGGTTGGCCAGGCCTGCCGCGTAACGGGCCAGCTCCTCCGGGGAAAGGTCAGGGGGCAGGAAGACCGTGCGCTCATCCTGGCCCAGGGAAAGCCGCTTAAGGAGCTCCTCCCATGTCACGGGCATCAGTCTACGGCTTGAAAAGGGGAGATCATGGTGCATGACTGTTTAGCTAACTGTTGACATTTGTCCATTTATTGCATAACGATATGCACTAAGTATGCCCTTTTAGCTATGCATGTACCGATAGTATTCGCATATTGTCACACTTAAGCTTGACATGATGCACTGCCCGTGCTACCCTCACCCCTAAGGGGGTGATGGGCGATGCGCAAAACCCTAGCGGCAGCGTTAAGCGGGTTCTCGGGACTGGCCTTGGCGGCGGGGGTAGACGGGGCTGCCACGGCCTGGATGCTGGTCTCCACAGCCCTGGTACTCCTCATGACCCCAGCTTTGGCCTTCTTCTACGGGGGCTTGGTGCGGAGCAAAAACGCCTTGAACACCATGATGATGAGCTTCGCCGCCTTGGGGTTCGTGGGCGTGGGCTGGGCCTTGCTGGGATACAGCCTAGCCTTTGCCGAGGGGGGGGCCTGGATTGGAAGCCTGAGGCACCTCTTCCTGCAGGGGGTGGGCCTCGAGGCCAAGGGGGAGATCCCCCACCTCCTCTTCATGGCCTTCCAGGGCACCTTCGCCATCATCACCGCCGCCCTCCTCACCGGCGGCCTGGTGGAACGGCTGCGCTTCCCCGCTTTGCTCCTCTTTTTAAGCCTTTGGGGGCTTCTGGTCTACGCTCCTTTGGCCCACTGGGTCTGGGGCGGGGGGTTTTTGGGAGCCTTAGGGGCCTTGGACTTCGCCGGGGGTACGGTGGTGCACATCAACGCCGGCGTGGCCGCTTTGGTGGGGGCCTTGGTCCTGGGAGCCCGGAAGGACTATGGCCGCCAGGCCATCCTGCCCCACAACGTTCCCTTCGTGCTCCTGGGGGCCGCCTTGCTCTGGTTCGGTTGGTTCGGGTTTAACGGGGGGAGTGCCCTGGGTTCCGGGGCCTTGGCCGCTTTGGCCTTCGTGAACACCCTTCTGGCCCCCGCTGCCACCCTGGCGGTCTGGGTCCTTTTGGACCTCTTGCGCACGGGTAAGGCCACGGCGGTGGGCGTGGCCACGGCCATCGTGGTGGGGCTGGTGGCCATCACCCCGGCGGCGGGGTTCGTCTCCCCCTTGTCGGCCCTGGTGCTGGGAGCGGTGAGCGCCCTACCCAGCTATTTCTTCTTGCTCTGGCGGCCCCGGACGCGGCTGGATGACTCCTTGGACGTCTTCGGAGCCCACGGGATCGCCGGCACCACCGGCGCCCTCCTAACCGGTCTTCTGGCGGAGAAGGCCTGGAACGGGGTGGCCGATGGCCTTCTTTTCGGCAATCCCCACCAGTTCTTCCTGCAGGCCCTGGCGGTGGGGGTGGCGGTGGCCTACTCCGCGGTGGGTACCTTCCTTCTCCTTAAACTCACCGGCCTGCTCACCCCCTTGCGGGCCAGCTTCCAGGAAGAGGGGACGGGCCTGGACGTGACCCAGCACGGCGAGGAGGCTTATGCGGAGGGCGAGGGGGCCATTTTGGTGCTTTCCGAATCCGGCCCCAAAGCCCTCAAACCCCTAGGGGGTAGGGCATGAAGCTCATCGTGGCCATCATCCGTCCGGAAAAGCTCCGGGACGTCCTGGAAGCCCTATTCCAGGCCGAGGTGCGGGGGCTTTCCCTAAGCCGCATCCAGGGGCACGGAGGGGAGACGGAAAAGGTGGAAACCTACCGGGGGACCACGGTGAAGATGGCCCTGCACGAGAAGGTGCGCCTGGAGATCGGGGTGTCCGAGCCCTTTGTAAGGCCCACGGTGGAGGCCATCCTCAAAGCCGCCCGCACCGGGGAGGTTGGGGACGGGAAGATCTTCGTCCTGCCGGTGGAGAAGGTCTACCGCATCCGCACCGGGGAGGAGGACCAGGCCGCCGTGACCCCGGTACAATAAAGGTGTGACGGCCAGGCAGCGGGCCCTTCTCCACCTCCTGGTGGAGGAATACATCAAGACCAAAGCCCCGGTGCCCTCGGCAAGGCTGGCCGAGGGCCTGGGGCTCTCCCCCACCCTGGCCCGCTACGAGCTCATCGCCCTCGAGGAGATGGGCTACCTTTCCAAGCCCCACCCCTCTGCCGGGAGGGTACCCACCCGGCTGGCCTTCCGCCAGTACTCCCTTTCCCTCCTCCCCCCCAAGCCCCTTCCCGAAGCCATCCAGGAGAGGATCCGACGGGCTCTGGAAGGGGCCAGGGAACCCGAGGCCTTCCTGGTGAAGCTGGCCGTGGGGCTATCCGGCTACCCCGCCCTTTTGCGCCTGAGGCTTCGGAAGGCCCCTCATGTGCTCCAGGTCCACCTCTCCCCCCTGCCGGAGGGCACCTTGGCGGTGTTCATCCTGGAGGGAGGGAGGGTAAAGGAAACCCGGCTTCCCCTCTCCCTCCCCCCAGACCGCCTCAAGCAGGCGGAAGAGGCCCTCTCCAGGCCCTTTCTTGCCCTGTCCCAGGCCCCCAAGGGCCTGGAGGAGCTCTTCGCCCACCTCTCCCGGGCCCTCTCCGTAGGCCTCTCCCTGGTCTACCGGGAGGGCCTGGCCGAGGCCTTAAAGGAACCGGAGGCCAAGGACCCGGGATTTCTGGAGCGGCTGGTGGCCCTTTACGAGGCAGGGGGGGATGAGGCGGTCCTGACCCCTCCCGGCCGGGTGGACGTGCGGGTGGGGGAGGTGGAGGGCCTGGCCCAGGTGCAGGCGGGCTTCGCCCGGGGGGAGTGGTTGGGGGAGATCGTGCTTTTAGGGCCCATGCGCATGCGCTACCTCGAGGCCCTTTCTGTGGCCTCGAGCCTCAGCCAGGTCTATACTGGACAGCATGCGGGTTGAAGTGCGGCTTTTTGCCCTTTACCGGGAACAGGCGGGCACCGACCGCCTATTCCTGGACTTGCCCGAAGGCGCCCAGGTGCGGCACGCCAAGGAAGCTTTGGAGGAGCGCTTCCCCAGCCTAAGGTTGGATGGCGGCATGGCGGCAGTGAACCAGACCCTGGCCCAAGGGGAGACCCCCCTAAAGGAAGGGGACGAGGTGGCCTTTTTGCCCCCGGTTTCCGGAGGGCAGGACTCCTTTGGCCTCACCCACGACCCCTTGGACCTAAAGGCCCTGGTGGACTGGGCCACGGCTCCCGAGTACGGGGCGGTGGTGAGCTTCCTCGGCACCACCCGGAGCCCCAACCGGGGGGAGGAGGTGGCCTTTTTGGAGTACGAGGCCTACCCCGGGATGGCGGAGAAGGTCATGGCGGAGATCATCGGGGAGATGCGGGCCCGCTTTCCCTTGGGCCGGGTGGCCCTTTGGCACCGCCTAGGCCGGGTGGACCCCGGGGAGGCCTCCATCGCCATCGTGGTCTCGGCCCGGCACCGCAAGGAGGCCTTCGCCGCCTGCCAGTACGCCATAGACCGGGTGAAGCAGGTCCTTCCCGTCTGGAAAAAGGAACACCGCCCCGACGGGAGCTTCTGGGTGGAGGGCTTCTCCATAGAGGAACACCGGCTATAGCACCCCCTGGCCTTGCCGTCAGGGGTTCCCCTGGTAAAATCCCCCCACCCATGGCTTCCTTTTCCTTCATCCTGGGCCTCCTCCTTCTGGCGCTTTGGGCCCTGCCCCTCCTTTTGGGGTTCCTTTCGGGCCGGGCCTACCGGCAAGGGCGCAAGAAGGTGGGGCTTGGGCTTCTCCTTTTCGGTGCCTTTCTTGGCATCCTCGCCCGACCTCGGCCCTTGGGGGTGCTCCTTCTCCTCCTGGGCTTGGGGCTAGGGTATGGACGGTTACGGTGAGACCCCTGGGCACAACCCTTTCCCAGCCCCTACAATGGAAAGGTGACCGAGCGGCCCTGGCCCTACGAAACCGCCCCTTACCCGGTGGGGGAGGCACCCGCACCCGGCACCGGGGCCCTGAACCGGCGAGACCACCTCAGCCTGGCCCACCCCAGGCTTTGGGAGAACCACGAGGGGGTAGCATGAGGCCCATTTTGGAGCTCTTTCCCGAGGAGCTCCCCGGTGAGGGTTACCGCAAGGCCCAGATCGCCCACTGGCTCTATGCCCGGGGGGCTTTGGACTTCTCCGAGATGACCGACCTGCCCAAGGCCCTCCGGGAGGCCTTGGCCCAGGAGTGGCGCATCTCCGAGTTCGCCTTGGTGGAGGCCTACCCAAGCCAGGACAGAAGCGTAAAGTACCTCTTCACCCTGCTGGACGGGAAGAAAACCGAGGCGGTCTACATGCCCTACGAGAACCGCAAGACCGTCTGCCTCTCCAGCATGGTGGGCTGCCCGGCCGGGTGCACCTTCTGCGCCACCGGGGCCTTGGGCTTTGGCCGCAACCTCACGGCAGGGGAAATCCTCTCCCAGCTCCTGGCCATCGCCCACCACCAGGGCATCCCTCCCCGGGATATCCGCAACGTGGTCCTCATGGGCATGGGGGAGCCCCTTTTGAACCTGGAGAACGTGCTAAAGGCGGTGCGTACCATGCTCCACCCCAAGGGCCTGGCCATGAGCCCAAGGCGCATCACCCTTTCCACCGTGGGCATCCCCAAGGGCATTTACCGCCTGGCGGAGGAGGACTTAGGGGTGCGGCTTGCCCTTTCCCTCCACGCCCCCGACGACGAAACCAGAAGAAGGATCATCCCCACCGCCCATCGCTACTCCGTGGCGGAGATCCTTAAGGCGGTGCGCCACTACTACGCCAAGACCAAAAGGCGCGTTACCTTTGAATACACCCTCCTCAAGGGCCTAAATGACCACCCTTGGCAGGCCCGGCTTCTCGCCAAGCTCCTTAAGGGCATCAGCGCCCACGTGAACCTGATCCCCTTTAACCCATGGGAAGGGGCCCCGGTGGAGGGCACCCCCAGGCCCGGCATCCTGGCCTTCGCCGAGGAGCTGAGGCGCCAGGGGATTCCCACCTCCATCCGCTTTAGCCGGGGGCAGGACGTGGGGGCGGCCTGCGGCCAGCTGGCCCTGAAGGCCCCCAAGACCCTAACCTTCACACCGACGCTAGAAGGCGCCGGGCAATGATGAGCTTCAGGATCTCGCTGGTCCCCTCCCCGATGCGGGTTAGGCGGGCATCCCGCCAGTAGCGCTCCACGGGGTAGTCCTTGATGTAGCCGTACCCCCCAAGGACCTGGATGGCCTCGTCGCAGGCCCTTACCGCCACCTCGCTGGCGAAGAACTTGGCCTGGGCGGCCTCGAGGGTAAAGGGCCTCCCCGCATCCTTAAGCTCCGCCGCCTTTAGGTAAAGAAGCCTTGCCGCCTCCAGCTCCGTGGCCGCCTCCGCCAGCTTGAAGGAAACCCCCTGGTACTCGGCGATGGGCCTGCCGAAGGCCTCCCGCTCCTTGGCGTAGCGCAGGGCATAGTCCAAGGCCGCCCTCCCCAGGCCCACCGCCATGGCGGCGATCCCAATCCTTCCCCCATCCAACACCTGAAGCACGTGGTAAAACCCCTTGCCCCGCTCCCCCAAAAGGCCTTCCTCCTGGACAAAGAGGTCCTCCAGGAGGAGCTGGGCGGTGTCGGAGGCCGCAAGGCCCAGCTTCTCCTCCTTGCGGCCGATGCGCAGGCCCCTCTCGGGGCGGAAGAAGGCGAAGGCGGAGATGCCCAGGTGCTTCTTCTCCGGGCTTGGCGGGGGGTCGGTGCGGGCCACGATCACGTAGACCCCGGCCACGCTCCCCTGGGTGATGAACTGCTTGGTTCCGTTCAGAACATACCCTCCGGCCACCGCCTCCGCCCGGGTCCTTAGGGCGGCGGCATCCGACCCCGCCCCCGGCTCCGTGAGCCCCCAGGCCCCCAGGGCCTCCCCCGAGGCCAGCTTGGGTAGGAAGGTCCTCTTCTGCTCCTCGTTCCCCGCCAGGAGGATGTGCCCCGTGGCCAAGGAGTTGTGGCTGGCCACGGTGAGGGCCAAGGCCCCATCGTAGTAGGCGATCTCCTCCACCATGCGGGCGAAAAGCCGGCTCGTTAGCCCTGCCCCCCCATAGGCCTCGGGCACCGTGGCCCCGAAGACGCCAAACTGGGCCAGCTTCCCCACCAGCTCAAAGGGAAAGGCCCCCGTCCGGTCCCTCTCCGCGGCCCCCGGGGCCACCTCCGCCCGCAAGAACTCGCGAAAGGGGCCCAAGACCGCCCGCTCCTCCCGGCTTTCCTCAAACCATAGCTCCATGGTAGGGCCAGTATATCACTTTCTTGCGAAAAGGCAAAAATACGTTACATCACAGAAGGCCCCTGGCGCCCTAAGCCCTCCCGGGATACCTTCAAGGGGATGCTCCTCCTCACGGGCCCCACGGACGCAGGGAAGACCACCCTGGCCTTCAGGCTTTTGGCGAAGCTGGGGGAGGCCTACCTCCTGGACCTGGACCCGGGGCAAGGGGCCTTACCTGGGGCTTTTACCCTCTTTCACCACCGGGAAGGAGCCCTCACCCCCTTGCGCCGCTACCTCCTGGGGGCCCTCTCCCCTAGGGGCGTGGAGGCCCGGGCGGTGGTGGGGGCCTTGCGCCTGGCCCGGCTCATCCCCCCAGGAAGCCCCACGGTGGCCGACACCGATGGCTATCTGGACCCTGAGTTTCGCCTCTTGCAGGTGGAAGCCCTCCGGCCGGCGGAGGTTCTGGTGCTGGGGTGGGAGGCCTTTTACGAGGCCCTTTCTTGGCGCAAGGACCTAAGGGTGCGCCTGGTCCCGCCCTTGCCTGAGGCCCGCAGAAAGACCGCGGCCCAGAGGCGAAAGAACAGGCAGGAACGGCTCCTTGCCCACTTCCAGGGGGCCCAAGCCCGCCTCCTGCCCCTGGAGGTGGACCCCGAGGAGCGGGACCGGCTCTATGGTTTTCTGGACGGGGAAGGGTTCTTCCTGGGCTATGGCCGGCTTTTGGCCTGGACCCGGGGAGAGGGGTTCTTCCTCACCCCCGTCCAGGGGGAGGTGGCCCAGGTGGTCCCCACCCGGCTCCTCCTCCCTATCCCCGCACTACCAGGTTGAGAATCCTGCCAGGGACATAGATTTCCTTCAGGATCTCCTTCCCCTCCAGGTGGGCTTGGATGTTCCTCACCTTGAGGGCCTCGGCCTTGGCCACCTCCAGGGGAGCGTCCTTGGGAATCAGGATGGTTCCCCGCACCCTGCCGTTCACCTGCACCGCCACCTCCACCACATCCTTTTCCAGGGCCTTCTCGTCCAGCTCGGGCCAGCCCGCCTCAAAGAGGCTATCCGGCCAGAACCAGTGCCATAGCTCCTCGGCGATGTGGGGGGCGAAGGGGAAGAGCATCTGCAGGTAGTAGCGGATGGCGGTGCGGTAGAGGGGGGTTACGGGCCGCAGTTTGCGGTAGTCGTAAAGGGCGTTCAGAAGCTCCATGAGGGCGGCGATGGCGGTGTTGAAGCGCAAGGCCTCGAGGTCCTCCGTGACCTTCTTGAGGGTCTGGTGAAGCTTCCCGTAAAGCTCCTTGTCGGGGCCCTCGAGGGCCTCGGCGGCAAACCGGCCCGAGGTGGCCAAAAGGGCCTCCCGGTCCTCCGCCACCCGGCGCCAGACGCGGTTTAGGAAGCGCCAGGCCCCCTGGACCCCTTCTTCCGTCCAGACCATCTCGTTCTCCGGAGGGGCGGCAAAAAGGATGGTGATGCGGGCGATATCCGCCCCCTCCTCCTTCACGAAGGGCCCCACCATGACCCCGTTGCCCTTGGATTTGCTCATGACCGCAGGCTTCCAGAAGTGCAAAGTGCCGTCCTCGTGGGGCCTGAGCTCGGCCCCCATCTTCCGCACCTCCTCCAGGGAAAGCTCCTTTTCGGGGATCTCCAGGCGGATGCGGGTGGCCTCGGGCAGGCGCACCTTTTCCCCTTCCACCTCCACGGGGCCGAAATCCGTCCAGGCCAGGACCATGCCCTGGGTGAAAAGCCCCTGGAAGGGCTCCTCCACCTTCACCATCCCCAGGTCGTGGAGGAACTTGGTGAAGAAGCGGCTATAGAGGAGGTGGAGCACCGCGTGCTCCACCCCGCCGATGTACTGGTCCACGGGCATCCAGAAGTTGGCCTTTTCGGGGTCAAAGGGAAGCCGGTCGTTTTTGGGGTCGGTGTAGCGCAGGTAGTACCAGCTGGAGTCAAAGAAGGTGTCCATGGTGTCCGTGTCCCGCTTGGCGGGGCCACCGCACTTGGGGCAGGTGGTCTCGTAGAACTCGGGGTGGGCCTCGAGGGGGCTTTTCCCCTTGGGGCGGATGTCCTCTATGTCCTTGAGGTCGGGGAGGAGGACGGGAAGCTCCTCCTCGGGGACCGGTACCACCCCGCAGGCCCCGCAGTGGACCATGGGGATGGGGGTGCCCCAGTAGCGCTGGCGGCTTATCAGCCAGTCCCGAAGGCGGTAGGTGATCCTGGCCTTCCCCAGGCCCTTCTCCTCCAGCCAGGCGATGACCTTCTTCTTGCCTTCCTCGCTCATCAGCCCATCAAAGGGCCCGGAGTTCACCATGATGCCGGGCTCCTCGTAGGCGGCCTCCAAGGGCTCGGGCAAGGGCTTTTCCGGGCGCTCGATCACCTTGCGGATGGGAAGGCCGAACTTCTTGGCGAACTCAAAGTCCCTCTGGTCGTGCCCCGGCACGGCCATGATGGCCCCGGTGCCGTAGCCATAGAGGACATAGTCCGCGGTGTAGATGGGAATCCGCTCCCCGGTGGCCGGGTTCAGGGCGTAGGCCCCCAGAAAGACCCCGGTCTTCTCCCGGCCCTCCGCCTGGCGCTCGATCTCCGTCTTGCGCTTGGCGGCCTCCACATAGGCCTCCACCTCGGCCCTCCTTTCCGGAGAGGCCAACTGAAGGGTAAGGGGGTGCTCCGGGGCCAGGACCATGAAGGTGGCCCCGAAGAGGGTATCGGGCCGGGTGGTGAAGACGGTGATGGCCTCCCCACCCTCCACGGGGAACCGTATCTCCGCCCCCTCGGAGCGGCCGATCCAGGCCCGCTGCATGGCCTTCACCTTCTCCGGCCAGTCCAGGCCCTCCAGGTCCTGAAGGAGCCTTTCCGCATAGGCGGTGATGCGCAGATACCACTGCTCCAGCTCCCGCTTCTCCACCGGGGTGTCCTCGTGCCGCCAGCATCGGCCCTCCACCACCTGCTCGTTGGCCAAGACCGTCTGGCACTTGGGGCACCAGTTGACGAGGCCCTTAGCCCGGTAGGCCAGGCCCTTTTCCCACATCTTGAGGAAGATCCACTGGTTGAAGCGGTAGTAGTCGGGCTCGCAGGTGGTCACCTCCCGGTCCCAGTCGTAGAGGATGCCCATGAGCTCGAGGCTCTCCTTGGCCTGGCGGATGTTCTCGTAGGTCCAGTCCCGGGGGTGGAGGCCGAACTTAAGGGCGGCGTTCTCCGCCGGCAGGCCAAAGGCGTCCCAGCCCATGGGGTGCAGGACCTCGTAGCCCTGCACCTTGCGGAAGCGGGCCAGGACATCCCCCATGGTGTAGTTCTTCAGGTGGCCCATGTGGAGGTCGCCGGAGGGGTAGGGGAACATGACCAAAACGTACTGCTTTCCCCTTTTCCCCGGGGCCTCCCTAGCCTTCATGAAGCCCTTTTCCTTCCAGAAGCGTTGCCATTTGGGCTCTATGGCGTGCGGGTTGTACCTCTCCATGCTGGGTCTCCTCCCAAAAAAACCCTTCCCCAAGGGGAAGGGGACGGCCAGGCCCCTTCCCTTTAGGGGGCTAGCCTAGCCGGAGCCATGGCAACATGATACCGCAACCCAGCAAAAAAACGTGGGGTGCTCTAGTCCTCCACCACC
This sequence comes from Thermus albus, assembly GCF_022760855.1. NCBI lineage: Bacteria > Thermotogati > Deinococcota > Deinococci > Thermales > Thermaceae > Thermus > Thermus albus. The sequence continues at coordinate 158,794 of NZ_JAKTNR010000004.1, read as the reverse complement.
CTCGCCACCACCGCCCCCAGGAGGAAGACCCAAAGCACCAGGTAGAGGCCTAAGAGCGCCAGGACAAACCCCGCCAAAGGTCCATAGAAGAGCTCGTATTGGGAGCGAGGAAGAAGCCTGGGTAAACCAAGCCGCACCCCCTCAAAGAGGAGGGCCGCCACCCCCGCCCCCACGCTGAGGGGAAGAAGGCCACGAAACCCCTTTAGGCCGCGGAAAAAGGCGTAGGCAAAAAGGAAGAGCAAAAAGGCCAGGAAAAGGGGCAGGAAGACCTCAAAAGGCCCCAGGAAACCCCGCCACTCAGGGGGCAGGAAGCGGAGGACAAACCCCAAGGCCAAGCCCAAAAGGGAAAGGAGGATGAGGCCAAGGCCCAAAAGAACCGGCATGAGGAGGCCCAAAAGGCGGTGGCGAAGGCCAGGGGGCCGGCCGAAGATGAGCCCCAGGGCATAGCCCAAGGCGGCAAAGAAGTTGCTCCCCGACCAAAGGAGAAAAAGGGCGCTCAAAAGGGTTAAGGGAAAGGCCCCCCGGGTGAGGAAGCGCAAGAGATCCTGGGCCAGCTCGGGCCGGGCCGGGAAAAGGCCTTCCGCCAAGGCCTCCACACCTCCCAAAAATCCTTCCCTTAGGGCCTCGCTCCCTGAGAGAAAAAGACCGAAGACCCCCACCAGAAGAAAAAGAAGGGGCATGAGGGAGAGGAGGGCGTAGTAGGCCAAGGCGGCGGCGAAAAAGGGCACGTGGGCTTGAGCGTAAAGTTGGAAAGCCTTCCTCAGCATAGCCCGCCCTTCAGGAACCACCCCTTTCCCCGGTGCCAAAGCTCCACCAGGATGCCGCCCATTAGGCCTTTCCCAGGACCCCCCTTTGCCAGGAGGGTGGGCTCATACCACCCACCCAGGCCCCTGCCAGGGTGGGAACCCCGGAAAGGGCCGCCGATAGGTGTCATCTCGGCGGAGCTTGGAGAACGAAACGGGAGGAAAGGGCATCATTCCCGCTCTTGTCCCTCCCCCAAGGCCACCCACTTGGTGGTGGTGAGCTCCATGGGCCCCATGGGGCCGTAGGCGTGGAGCTTGGAGGTGCTGATGCCGATCTCCGCCCCCAGGCCCAGCTGGAAGCCGTCGTTGAAACGGGTGGAGGCGTTCCAAAGGACCAGGCTGGCGTCCACCTCCTCCAGGAAGCGCCAGGCCGCATGAGGGTCCTGGGTGCAGATGGCCTCCGTGTGGCGGGAGCCGTACCGGGCGATGTGGGCCAGGGCTTCATCCAAGCCCGAGACCACCTTCACCCTAAGGATGAGGTCCAGATACTCTTGGTCCCATTCCTCCTCCCGAGCGGGCACCGCCCCCCGGAGGAGGGAAAGGGCCCTGGGGCAGGCCCGAAGCTCCACCCCCTTTTCCCCCATGGCCTTTTCCAGCATGGGCAGGAAGGCTTCCGCCACGGCCTCGTGGACCAGGACGGCCTCGAGGGCGTTGCACACCGCCGGGCGCTGCGTCTTGCCGTTCAGGGCCAGGCGCAGGGCCATGGAAAGGTCCGCCTTTTGGTCCACGTAAAGGTGGTTTACCCCCTTGGCGTGGGCCAAGACCGGCACCCGGGCCTCCCTTTGCACCAGGCGGATGAGCTCCTCCCCACCCCGGGGGATGAGGAGGTCCAATAGCTCCAGGCGGCACATGGCCAAGATGGCCTCCCGGTCCGTGGTGGGCACCAGGCTCACCGCCTCCCGGGGCAACCCCACCTCAAACAAGGCCCGGTGCCAGAGGGAAACCAGGGCCTGGTTGGAGCGGAAGGCCTCCTTCCCCCCCCTAAGGAGCATGGCATTTCCCGCCTTCAAGGCCACGGAAACCGCCTCCACCGTGGCCCCCGGGCGGGCCTCGTAGATGAAGCCGATGAGGCCCAAGGGAACCCGCATCCTCCCCACCCTTAGGCCGTTGGGCCGTTTGCTAAGCCCCTCAATCCGCCCCAGCGGGTCGGGAAGGGCAGCGATTTGGCGAAGGCCCTCGGTAAGGGTCCGTAGGTCCTTATCCTTAAGGGCCAGCCGGTCCAGCTTGGCCCGGGATAGCCCTGACCTTTCGGCCTCCTCGAGGTCCTCCCGGTTAGCCCTTAGCACCTCCGGCCAGGCCTCTTCCAGAAGCCGAGCCATGGCCAGAAGGGCCCCATCCCGGTTTCCCTTGGCGATTTCCGGAAGCCGGGCCCGGGCCCCCTCCGCCAGGTCCTTAAGGGACGCCCATACCTCCTCCCTCATACCTCCTCCTTAGCCTCCTTTAGGACCAGGTGGTCCCGGTGGACCACCTCCTCGGTGTAGCGGTAGCCCAAGAGGCCCTCTATCTCTCCGCTCCTATGCCCCTTGATGCGCTCCACCTCCTCGGCGGCATAGTTGGCCAGGCCCACCCCCACCTCCTCCCCCTCCTCAGTGAGGAGGCGCACCGCCTCCCCCCGGCCAAACCGCCCCCGCACCGCCTTGATGCCGGCAGGTAAAAGGCTTGCCCCCCTTTCCCTAAGGGCCCGCACCGCCCCAGCATCCAAGACCAGCTCCCCCTTGGGCTTTAAGAGGCCATAGAGCCAGGCCCTCTGCCCCCGGTAGCGCCTTTTGGCGTGGAAGTAGGTGCCCAAAGGAATCCCCTGAAGGGCTTCCAGCACCACCCCAGGCCTCCTTCCGGGCAGGAGCAGGGTGGGAATGCCCACCCGGCCCGCGATGCGGGCGGCGAGGAGCTTGGAGCGCATCCCCCCACTCCCCAGGGGGTTTCCCTCCCCGGCGTGGTCCAGGACCAGCTCCACCCGTTCCACCTCCGGGATGGGCCGGGCCTTGGGGTTTTTCTTGGGATCGTCCTCATAAAGGGCGTCCACATCGGAAAGGAGCACCAATAGCCCCGCCTCCACCAAGGCCGCCACCCGGGCGGAAAGCTGGTCGTTATCCCCGAAGCGGATCTCCTGGAAGGCCACGGTGTCGTTCTCGTTGATGATGGGCACCACCCTAAGGCGCAAAAGGGCCTGGAGCGTGGCCTTGGCGTTCAGGTAGCGCTCGCGGCTCGCCAGATCCTCGGCGGTGAGGAGGACCTGGGCCACCGGGGTAGGGGCGAAAGCCTCCCGCCAATGGGCCATGAGAAGGGGCTGGCCGGTGGCGGCCAAGGCCTGCTTGGTGGGCATGTCCTGGGGGCGGGGTAGGCCCAAAGCGGCCATCCCCGCCGCCACCGCCCCCGAGGAGACCAGGACCACCTCCCGCCCCTCCTGGCGGAGGGCCAGGACTTGGCGGGCGATCTCCGCCATCACCCCCCTATCCAGACCCCCGGGCCCCGCTAGGACCGCGCTCCCCACCTTGATGACCAGCCGCTTGGCCTCGAGTCCCGGCCGCATTAAGGGTCAGGATAGCACTTCTCATCCCCAGGGCCCGTGTATCGGCTAGGGTTATGAGAATGGGCAAAGGGCTTTCCCTCCCCGTGGTCCTGGTACTCCTCCTGGCGGCTTGCACCGGCCTATTTCCCAACCGCTCTACTGGCGATCTTCAGCTTGAACTAAAGCCCCCCTCCTTTTCCGTTGCCCAAGGGCAAAGCCAAACCATCACCCTCACCCTCACTCCCCAGAACGGGTTTACGGGAACAGTAACCCTCACCCTGGAGAGGCAGGACGGCTCCCCGGCCCCCCAGGGCCTCACCCTGAGCCCCACCAGCCTGAACGTAGCGGACCCTAACCCCGTGGCCCAGGACCTAACGGTGGCGGTGGCCCAGAACGTCCAGCCTGGCACCTACGCCCTGCGGGTAAAGGCCACCTCGGGTAACCTCACCCGGACGGCGAACCTGAGCCTCACCGTACAGGCACCACCCCCTGCTCCGGACTTCACCATTTCCCTGGACCCCCCCAGCCTCACGGTGCAGCAAGGGGCTAGCGGAAGCGCCACCCTAACCCTAACACCCCAAAACGGGTTTTCCGGAAACGTAAGCCTGACCTTGGTGAACGCTCCTTCGGGCTTGACCCTCTCTCCTGGAAGCGTAAACGTGCCCGGCCTAGGGACTGTAACCCAAACCCTTACCCTAGCAGCCAGCACCTTCTCTCCCATTGGCAACCACACGGTGAAAATCCGGGCCACAGGAAACGGTATTAGTCACGAAGCCAACCTTAGCCTGACTGTCACCCAGGCTCCGGCGGGGGATTTCACCCTGACCTTGGAAAGCCCCTCTCTTACCGTGACCCAAGGCGGCCGGGCTTACGTGCGCCTGGCCGTGAATGGCTCCTATGCTGGCTCCATCAGCCTGAGCCTGGTAGATGGGAACAAAAACCCCTTCCCTGGCGTGGCCTTAAGTCCCACCAGTACCCCGGTGCCCTCTGCTCCCATGTTGGAGCTGGCGGCCTCCCCTTCTCTGGCCCCCGGCACCTATAACCTTTTCGTCCAGGGAACGGGGGGCAACTTGACGCGGGAAGCACCCTTAACCCTCACGGTAGCTTCCGCCACACCCCCGCCGGACTTCACCCTGTCCGTGAATCCCAGCGACCTCACCCTCCAGCAAGGGAAAAGTGGGACGGCGATCCTCACCCTTTACTCGCAAAACTTTGTGGGGAACGTTAACTTGAGCCACAACGCTCCCAGCGGCATCGCCCTCGCCTTCCAAAGCCCCTGGAGCATCCCCGGTTCTGGAACCCACAGCCAACAGGTGACGGTGAGCATAGCGGGCTCCGTTACCCCTGGCACCTACCCCATCACCGTCACCGCCACCTCGGGAAGCCTTAGCAAGACCGTCAACCTGACCCTAACGGTAACGGCTTCCCCTCCGCCTGGGGACTTCAGCATCTCCTTGAACCCCACAAGCCTATCAATCCCCCAAGGAGGTAGCAGCACCGCCACCCTGACCCTGACCCCCCAAGGGGGCTTCACGGGACAGGTGGACCTCGCCCTGGAGCAGCAGAACGGCTCCCCAGCCCCGAACGGCATCACGTTGAGTCCTAGCAGTTTTAACGTTACGGGCACCAACCCCATGACCCAAACCCTCACGATAGGGGTGGCCCAGGGAATGGCCACGGGGAGCTACAGCCTGAGGGTTAAGGCCACTAGCGGGGGCCTAACCAAGACGACCAACCTAACCCTGACAGTGACGGTACCACCGGATTTCAGCCTTTCCCTGAACCCTGCAAGCCTAACGGTCCAACAGGGGGGTATCGCCACCACGCAACTCACCCTCACACCCCAAAACGGGTTTACGGGGACGGTAAACCTGAGCGTGAGTGGGGCCCCATCAGGGGTTCAGGTCAGCTTCCAGCAGAATCCCTGGAACATCAACGGTACCCAGACCCAGACGGTTACGGTGAGCACCAGTTCCGCCACCCCCCCAGGGAACTATGTCCTAACCATGACTGCCACGGGGGGTAATCTCAGCAAAACGGCCAGCCTGAACTTGGCCGTTTCTTCGTCCTCCTCGCCCAACCTGCGCATCGCCAAGGCGGAATGGGGCCAGACGGTCTTGAAGGAAGGGCTACGCCTGGTGGCGGGCAAGCCCGCCTTGCTCCGGGTGCACCTCCTGGCCAGCCCTTCCCCCATCTCCTTGAGCAATGCCCTGGTGGGGGCTGTGTACCAGGGAAGCACCTTCCAGGGCAACCTAACCTTTACCTGTCCCAACCCCATCCCCACCGCCACCGACCCCGGAAACCTGGCCACCACCTGCACCGCCACCCTGCCCCCAGGGTGGGTGGCCCCGGGGCTTCGGGTGGAGCTCAAGGCCGACCCCCAGGACCAGGTGGCGGAAAGCGACGAGGCCGACAACCTCCTCAGCCTCGCCCCCAGCGTGGGTACAGGCACGGTGCTCCACTTGACCGTGGTCCCGGTAATCCATCAAGGGCAACAAGCCCAAATACCTGGTTTCAGCCAAACTCTTTGGCGCATCTGGCCCCTTAAGGAGATCTCCCCCTCCACCCGCGCCCCCTACACCTTTAACAGCAACCTGAGCCCCGGCGACGGGAACGCCTGGGCCCAGCTTCTGGATGAGCTCCGCATCCTTCGCCAAACCGACGGAAGCGGGCGCTACTACTATGGCTTTGTCAAGGTTTCCTACACCTCAGGTATCGCCGGAATCGGGTATGTAGGCTACCCAGTGGCGGTAGGCTGGGACTATGCCCAAAGTGGTCCTGCGGTCATGGCCCACGAGCTGGGGCATAACTTCAACCGGGAACATGCTCCCTGCGGCACCTCGGGGGATGCCAACTATCCCTACCCTGGCGGCAAGATCGGCACCTGGGGTTACGATCTGGCCAACGGATCCCTAAAGGACCCCAGCCAGCACTATGACCTCATGAGCTACTGCGGCCCCCAGTGGATCTCCGACTACACCTACGAAGGAGCGCAAAGCTTCCTGGAAACCTCTCCCCCAAAACCCCTGTCCTTACCTGAGGAAGGTCTTCTTTTTTCCGGACGCATAGGGAACGGGGGCGTGGTGCTCAACCCACCCCTTCGGGTCGCCGCCTGGCCGGAAGGGGAGGCCTCCCCCCACCGCCTTCAGGCCAAAACGGCCTCTGGGGAAGTTCGGGAAGCCCCGGTATTAGTCCTTAAGGACTCCGAGGGCATTCTGCACTTCCAGGCTCGTCTACCCCTAGAGGCGTACTCCTGGGTGGGGCTCTACTTGGGGAACCAGCTCCTAAAGGAAACCTCGCCCCCCTTGCTTCCCCAGGCCGAGCCCCAGGTGGAGTTAAGGGAAGAAGGAGGCTTCCTCTGGGCTAGGGTCCAGGGTTATCCCTATTTCTCCCTTTTCCACCTGACTCCTGATGGCACCCGTACCGCCTTGGGCCTTTGGCACCAGGCGGGGGAGGTACGGTTCGCCTTGGCAAGCCTTCCCCCTGGGGGGGAGTTTGAGGTCCAGCTCTCCGATGGGCTAAACGTCCGCATCCTCCGCTTCCCTCGCTGAGGTCAGCCCCTAAGGGGCTATCTTGAAGCGCCCCTGGTGAAAGACCACCCTCCCTTCCCGCCCAAGCCGGACCAGAAGGGCGAAGAGGGTGGCCTTCCTAAGCCCAGGGTGAAGGGGTTGGAGCTGAAGGTGGAGGTCCTCGAGGGTCCTAGCCTCCCTCAGAAGGGCAAGAAGATGGGCTTCCAAACGCCTATCTCGCATCAAGGCCATTATTGACAAAAAGGCTTCCCCATGCTACCTTAGAGGTCGGCTTGGGCCCGTAGCTCAGTTGGATAGAGCGGCTGACTACGGATCAGCAGGTCAGGGGTTCGAATCCTCTCGGGCCCGCCAAAACCCCCCGGGAAAGCCCGGGGGCAGTTTTTTGGCCCTACAATGGGGCCATGAAGATCTACACCAAAACCGGGGACGCAGGGGAGACCGGCCTTTATGGGGCGGAGCGGGTGGTGAAGGCCCATCCCCGGGTGGAGGCCTACGGCACCGTGGACGAGGCCAACTCCGCCTTGGGCCTAGCCCGAAGCCTCCTTCCCCGGGAGCATCTGGATCTCCACGACCTCCTGGAGCGCATCCAAAACGCCCTCTTTGACCTAGGGGCCGATCTGGCCACCCGAATGGGAAGCCCATACGAGAAAAACATCGCCCGCATGGATACCCAGGATGTGGAGGGGTTGGAGCAGGCCATTGACCGCTACATGGAGGAAAGCCCCCCCTTCCGGGGCTTCGTCCTTCCGGGAGGGCACCCGGCTGCGGCCGCCTTGCACCTGGCCCGCACCGTGGTCCGCCGAGCGGAGCGCAAGGTGGTGGCCCTAAGCCGGGAGGAGCCGGTGAACCCGGAGGTTATCCGCTACCTAAACCGCCTTTCCGACCTCCTCTTCGTCCTAGCCCGGGTGGTGAACGCCCGGGAGGGGGTGCGGGAGGAGGAGTGGCTCGTTAAGAAGAGGCGTTAGGGCCAGGGCTTGCCGTAGACCCTCACCTCGGCTCCGGGGAAGGCGGTTTGCAACAAGTCCTTTAGGAAAAGGGCCGCTGAGGGCAGTAGCCCCCCACAAGGCCCCTCCATGTAGAGGAAGAGGTAGCGGGGCCTCCTCGGGGACTGGGAAAAACCCAGGCACCCTTCATACTCGGGGAAGTACTCGTAAAAGAGCTCCAAGAGGTCCTGCACCAGGTCTTTGGCCTCGGGCAGGGCCTCAATGGAGCTTTGCGGCTTGACCCAGAAGGTCATGGCCTTCATGCAACACCATTATGGCCCAATGGAGTGGGCCCCTTTGGCCCGGAGCCTGGGCCAAGGGCCCTCGAGGGCTCCTCGAGGGATAAAATGGAAAAGCTTATGCAAGCCCTCTTCTGGACCCTGGGCCTTTCCTGGGGGGCCTTCTTAGCCTTTTACCTGGGGGGCGGAAGGGTGGATACCCCTGCCTACCTGGCCTTCAGCCTCCTTTACATGTGGATTCCCGGCCTGGTGGCCCTCTACCTGGCCCGTAAGGAGGGGCTGCGCCTGCCCCTGGCCTTAAGGCCCAACCCCTACTGGCTTTTCGCCTGGCTCTTTCCCGTGGCCCTCACCCTCCTTTCCATCCCCTTGAGCCTCCCCTTTGGCGCCTGGCAGGGCTTGGATGCCCTCCGGTCCACCATCCCCCCGGAAGCCGCCCCAGGGATCCCCGAAGCCTTCTGGAGGCTCCTGCCCCTGGCCTTGATCCTCTCCGCCCTGGTGGCGGGGGCCACGGTGAACCTCCTGGCCGCCTTGGGGGAGGAGCTCATGTGGCGGGGGTACCTTTGGGAAAGGCTCCGGGAAAGGGGTTTCTGGCCCGCCAGCCTGGAGATCGGCTTCTGGTGGGGCCTGTGGCACGCTCCCCTCATCCTGGCCGGCCACAACTACCCCAGGGAGCCCCTTCTAGGGGTTCCCATGATGATCCTCTTCACCCTGGCCTTAACCCCCGTCCTCCTTTGGGTGCGGGAAAAGGGAGGCTCGGTATTGGCCGCAGCCCTCCTCCACGGCACCTTAAACGCCATCGCGGGCCTATCCCTCCTTTTGGTGGAGCGCACCCACGACCTCCTCATCGGGGTGGTGGGGCTTCCCGGGCTTTTCCTCCTTTCCCTCCTCAACCTCTGGCTGAGAAGGCGGGTATAGTCAAGGGGATGCGGTTTCTGGTGCTTACGGGGCTATCCGGGGCGGGCAAGACCACGGCCAAAGGCTTTTTGGAGGACCTGGGCTACTTCATGGTGGATAACCTCCCCCCAGGCCTATGGCCGGCCCTTTTGGCGGAGCTTGGGGGAAGGGGGGTAGAGCGGGCCGGGGTGGTGCTGGACGCCCGGGCCCTGGCCTTTTTCGGGGATTTGGAAACGGCCTTGGACGGGCTCAAGCCCACGGTGGTCTACCTCGAGGCCCGCCCGGAGATCCTCCTTCGCCGCTATAACCTGACCCGGAGGGTCCACCCCTTGGGGGCGGGCAACCTCATGCGGGAGATCGGGGAGGAGCGCCGCATCCTGGGCCCTTTACGGGCCCGGGCCCATTTGGTCCTGGATACCTCGGAGCTTTCCCCAAGGGGCCTTAAGGAAGCCTTGGTGCGCTTTCTGGGGGAGGAGGCGGGCTTCCTTTTGCGCCTCATCTCCTTCGGCTTCAAGTGGGGTTCGCCCCAGGAGGCGGATCTGGTCCTGGACGTGCGCCCCCTGCCCAACCCTCATTACGACCCCGCCCTGAAGCCCAAAACGGGGCTGGCCCCCGAGGTCCAGGCCTACGTGTTCCAGGAGGAGCACGAACCCTACTACCGGGCCCTTCTGGCGGTGGTGGGGTTGGCGGCGGAAGGTGCCAAGGCGGAGGGAAGGGCCTTTTACACCGTGGCCGTGGGGTGCACCGGGGGAAGGCACCGGAGCGTGGCGGTGGCGGAACGGCTCGCCGAAGAGCTCTCAAGCCGCTTCCGGGTGGAGGTGAACCACCGGGATGTGGACAAGGAGGAGTAAGCCCCTGGGATTTTACCGGGGGGCCAAAGGGCTCGCCCGGCGCTTTCCCCCCTTTCGCTGGCTTTACCCGGGGATGCGGGTGAAGCGCTACGCAGCCTTGGCGGGCCTTGGGGTCCTTCTTACGGCCTACGGCCTCGCCCGCCTCCTCCCTCCCCCACCCCCGGAGCCTTGGGCCTGGGTCTTGATCCTCCTGGGCCTCCTCCTCCTGGTGGGGGGGATAAGGAGCATGAACCGCAGCATGCTTTCCGCCTTCACCGAACCCGAGGAGGTGCCGGAACGGGTCTATGTGCGAAGAAGGCTGGAGCAAGGGCCCAAGGTGGTGGCCTTTGGCGGCGGCACCGGGCTTTCCCGGGTGCTTAAGGGCCTAAAGGGGCACACGGCCAACACCACCGCCATCGTGGCGGTGACCGATGACGGGGGCTCCACGGGCCGGCTCCGCCAAGCCTTTGGCCTGCCGGCGGTGGGGGACCTGGCGGACTGCCTGGCGGCCCTTTCCGACCATCCCGCTTTGCCTAAGCTCCTCCACCACCGTTTCCAGGAGGGGGAGCTCAAGGGCCACACCTTCGGCAACCTGTTCCTCTTGACCCTGAACCAGGAAGCCAAGGACTTCGCCCAGGCCATCCTCGAGGCCAACGCCATCCTGCAGCTGAGGGGCCAGGTCCTCCCCGCCGCCCCCGAGGCGGTGCGGCTTAAGGCCCGCTTTCGGGACGGAACGGAGGTGGTGGGGGAGGTGGCCATCCGGGAGAAAAGGGGGCAAATCCGGGAGGTCTTCCTGGAACCCGAACCTCTAAGGGTTATGGAGGAGGCCCTCCAGGCCATCCACCAGGCGGACCTCCTGGTCCTGGGACCGGGAAGCCTGTACACCAGCGTGATTCCCGCCTTCCTGCCAAGGCCCCTTAGGGAGGCCCTCGCCAAGGCCAAGGCACCTTTGGTATATGTGGTGAACCTCATGACCGAGCCTGGGGAAACGGACGGCTACACCGCCTACGACCACTACAAGGCCATCGCCTACCATCTGGGCCGAAGACCCCAGGCGGTCCTGGTGCACACCGCCCCCATTCCCGAGGAGGTCCTTGGCCGCTACGCCCAGGAAGGGCGCTTCCCCGTGGCCTTTGATCCCAGGCCCTTCGCCGTGGACGGGGTGCGGGTGATCACCGGGGACTTCCGAGAGGATGGCCCCTTGGCCCAGCACGACCCGGAAAAGGTGGTAAGGGCCCTTTTGGCTTTGGTATAAAGCTAAGCGTGCTTTTCCTCTTCCAAGACCCCTTGGGCGACGATCAAGGCCTGGCCTACCTCTACCCCCGGGCCGCCCTCTTCCAGGAGGCGGGGGAGGGTTTTGCCGACCTTCTGGCCCTGGCGGGGGAGGAACGGGAAGGGAGGCTCATCCTTAAGGTGCGCCTGAGCCGCTACCCGAATCCCCTCCAGGGGCCCTTGGGCTTCAGCCTGGCCACGGTGGTCCTGTGGCTGGACACGGAGGAAGGGGGCGAAGAACACCTGCTTCCTGGGCTTTCCACGCCTCCTGGCCAAGGCTTTGAGGTGGCCTATGTGCTCACGGGCTTCGGGGGGGAGAAGCGAAGCCCCCCTGGGGAGCGAGAACCGGTCAGGGTGTGGCGGGAAGGGGAGTGGGTGGTGGTGGACACGGGGCTTCCCCCAAAGCCTTATGGCTACTACGGGGCCGTGGGCCTCTTTGACCCCTTCGCCCCCTGGTACCTGCGGCCCACGAGTCCTGAAGGCGGCCTCTGGACCCTGGGGGCCAAGGCGGGAAGCCCCCCGGTGGTGGATCTGCTAGCGGAAGACTCCAGGGAGCAGGTGCGGGCCTACGAGACCGGTATCCTGAAGCCCCTAAGGCCCAAGGGGTTCGCCCTTAACAGGGAAAGCCTTCTCGCCTTCGCCCTGGGTGGGGTCTCCCTCCTCCTGGCCTTCCTCCTCCGGCGCTAAAGGGGGCGGAGATCCTCTAAGAGGAGCCAGCCCACCCCTTCCGGAAGGCCCTCCAGCCTCTCTTGGAGAAGGGGTGCCAGGCGTTGTGCCACGGGTGTTAAGGCCTCCGGGGGTTCCTCGGTCAGGACCAGAAGGGTGAGCTGGTAGAAGCGCTGGGTATGGGTGGGGGTACCGTCCTGGAAAAAGGGCGTGGGAGGAGGAACCTCGTCCAGCAAGAGCCTAACCCCCTCCAGCTCCTGGGGAAGGAGAGCCTTTAGGTCCAAAGCCTCCCCCCTGGGGTGCCAAAGGTAGCCTTGGAAAAGGCGCACCGCCTGCATAGGCCTAGCCTAAAACTTCCAGGATCTCTTGGCCGTAGCGGTAAACCCTAGGAAGCCTACGGGAAAGGTGCACCGCCACCTCATAGGGGATGGTGCCCCGGGCCTCGGCCCAGGCGCAAAGCCCCGTGGGGCCAAAGTCCGGGGAAACCACCTCCAAAACCGCATCCAAGGCCAAGGGCCCAGGGGCTAAGACCGTGGTCTGGTCCATGGAGATGCGGCCCGCCACCGGATAAAGACCCCCCTCAGGCCCCCTCACAAAGCGCACCGCCCCCCGGGGAAGGCCATCGGCATAACCCACGGGGAGGGTAAGAAGCCACTCCCCTCCTCGGGCCACATACTCCCCCCCATACCCCACCCGGTCGCCCTCCTTTAGCCTTTTCACCAGGGTGGGCCGGGCCAGGAGGCGGAGGATGGGCCTTAGCCCAAAACCGGGGATGAGGCCGTAAAGGGCCAGGCCCACCCGGACGTTTTCCCCCCCGTGGAGGAGAAGGCCATAGGAGTTTTCCAAGTGGTAAAAGTACCCTTCCCCTAGGGCCTCCCGCACCCTTTGGAAGCGGCCCTTTTGCACCTCCACGAAGGCCTGGTCCTCCCCGGCGGTGGCCAGGTGGCTGTAGATGCCCTCCACCCTCACCCCCAAGGCTTCCACCGCCCGTAGGGCCTCCCTGGCCTCCTCCCAGGGAAAGCCCACCCGGTTCATCCCCGTGTCCACCTTGAGGTGGGCCCTGGGTGTTAGGCCCAAGGCCGAAGCCCTCTGCGAAAGAGCCCTGGCCGCCTCGAGGGTGGAAAGGCTGGGCACCAGGCCCAGGCGCAAGGCCTCCTCCGCCTCCAAGGGATGGAGGCTTCCGAGAAGCAGGACCTCCCCTTCCACCCCCCCTTGCCTCAAGGCCCTTCCCTCCCCCACCGTGGCCACCGCCACCCGCCTGGCCCCCCTCTTCAGGAGAAAACGGGCCAGGGGCAGGGCCCCATGCCCGTAGGCCTCCGCCTTGAGGACCGGGATCACCTCCCCCCTGGCCCTAGCCCTAAGGAGGAGCCAGTTGGCCTCGAGGGCCTTCAGGTCCACCTCTATCCAGGCCCGAACCTCCATACCTAGTCCTCCAAAAGCCCCACAAAGCGGTAGGGGTCGGGGTCCAGCTTGAACCTCCGGGGGTCCAGATGGGCAAGAAGTTCCCTAAGCCGGTCCGTGCTTCCCCTTAGGAGGAGGTGAAAGACATACATCCCCTTCACCCGGGGAACTGGGGCCGGGGCCGGCCCCAGCACCTCCCCCTCCTGGGCCACGCCCCCTAGGGCGGCAAGAAGGGCGTGGGCCTCCTCCAGGGCCCGCTCCTCCTTGCGGTGGGCCACCTCCAGCTTCACCATGCGCACCTTCGGAGGGTAGTCCAAGGCCTCCCGCAAGGCCTTCTCCATCCAAGGGAAGGCTTCCACACTCCCCTCCAGAAGCCCCTGGTGGGCCGGGTGGTCAGGGGTGTAGGTCTGGAGGACCAGAAGGGGCCTTCTTCCCGGCCTCAGCTCCGTGAGGGACCAAAGCAGGCGGTGGTAGCGCTCCGCGGAACGAAAGTCGGAATCAAAAAGGAAACCGTCGGCATAGGGCAACAGCACCAAGGCCAGCTCCGGAAGCATCGGCCCCCGCAGGAAGGCGGTGGTCCCCACCACCAGCCCAGGCTCTTTCCGCAGCAAGGGGGAGAGGTCATCCTTGGCGTCTTTGCTGTAGCGGTACACGGGCAGGGAAAGGTGCCTCTTTACCTCCTCCCAAAGCCACTCTAGCCCCGGTCCCTTGGGCTTTAGGAGGGGGGAGCCGCACCTGGGGCATAAGGCGGGAGGCGCCTCTTGGTGGCCGCACTGGTGGCAACGTAGCATCCCCTTGCCCCCCTTGTGGTAGCGCAAGGGGAGAGCACAGTTAGGGCACATGGGCTTATAGCCGCAATCGGTACAAAGGAGGAGGGCGCTATACCCCAGACGGGAGGAAAGGACCAGGGCCTGCCGCCCCTTCTCCTCCACCTGCCTTAGGAGGGCCCAGGCCCTGCCCGTGAGGGGATACCCTTCCTCCCTTTTCAGGTCCAAGAGGAGCACCCGGGGCTTGGGTACGGGAAAAGTTAGGCCCTGCCGTTCCAGCACCTCCACCGCGGGCACCAGGGAAAGGTAGGTAAGGGGCACCCCTAGAAGCCTCGCCCTAAGCTCCGCCAGGGGGGGCACGAAGGCCCTCGTTCCTGAGGGGAGCTTGTAGCTTTCGCTTCCCTCCTCCACCACCACGATGGAATCCGGGGTAAAGGGGAGGAGAAGCCCCCCATAGGTGGCGAAGACCAAGCCCCCGGGGTTTCGGAAAAGGGCCTCCCGCGCTTCCCGAGAAAGCCCACCGTGGTAGGGCGTGGCCTGGGGAAAGCGGTGAAGGAAGCGCTCCAAAAGGCTCACCTCCGGGAAGAGGACCAGGTGGCTTCCCTCTGCCACCAACCCCGCAAGGAAGCGCACCCTCTCCTCAAACCTCCCCCCGTTAAGCCTTTCCGGCCTCTCGGGGAGAAGGAGGGGCTTTGAGGGCTCGCCCATGGGGGAAAGGTCCCTTGGGGCCCCGTAGCCAATAAACCCCTCGGCAAGAAGCCTTTTCACCCGCCCCACCCCTACCCCCGCGGCCCGGGCCAAGGCGGCCAGGCTTTCCGCCTGGCCCAAGGAACGAAGAACCTGCAAGACCCCATCCAACTCGGGGTCGGGATGGCCTTCCCTCAAGGGAAGCAAGACCCTTTTCCCCTCTTTGAAGGCCACCTCCTCCTCCAAAACCCCGCCTTCCCGCAGGTGGTCCAAAAGCCTGGGGTCAAACCCCTTGGCCTCCTGCCAGGTGGTGAGGCTTTCCAAACCCTGAGGCAAAAGGCGAGGGTCCGCCCCGGGGTAAAGGCGCACCCGGTGCCTAAGCTCAGGGAAAGGGGGCAGGAAGTCGGCCAGCACCTGGCCCAAGGGGGCGAAAAGGTAGCGGGCGGCCTCTTCCAGAAAGAGAATCTCTTCAGGGCGCAGATAGGGCTTTTCATCCAGGTAGGCGATGGCGTGGCGCAAGGCGTGGCTCGCCCTTCCCCCCTCCCCCACCACCACCCCCACCCGCACCTCCCCCCGCCAGGGCACCGCCACCCGCTTGCCCAAGGCCTCCTCTTCCCCCCGGTCCAAGGGGGGTAGGTAGGTCATGGGGGGAAGGGGCAGGGGCAAGGCCACCTGAAGAAGGCGCATGCTGCCCATAGGATAAGGGGGATGCGGTGGGCGGTGGTGCTCTCCGGGGTGGTCCTCTATAGCGCCCTCTATGCGGTGGTGCCCCTGCTTCCCCTTCTGGAAAGGCTCTTCGCGGCTCCTCCCGGAGCCGCGGGGCCAGGCATGGGCCTGCCCCTTCTGCTTTTGGTCCTCCTCTCCCCCTGGGTGCCCCGGCTGGGCCTCCCCGCAGGCGCCCTGCTAGGGGGAGGGCTTCTCCTGGTGGGGTTGGGCGGAGCCGTGGGGGCCCTAAGCCCAAGCCTTTTCCTCTGGACCCTAGGCCGCCTCCTCCAGGGGGTGGGGGCCGCCTTGGTACCCGCCTTGGCCATCGCCCTTGTCCCCCTTCTCTTTCCCCAAAGGGCTTGGGAGATGGCCGGGGTGTACATGGCGGGGAACGTTCTGGGCGGGGGTATGGGCCGGGTGCTGGCGGGGCTCCTGGCCGAGGCCGTGGGAGTGAGGGGAAGCCTCTTACTCCTCTCCTTGCCTGCGCTTTTTCTCGGCCTCCTTCTGCTCCGCACCCCAGGAGGGCTTCCCACCTTGGGACGGCCACAATACGACCTCAAGGCCTTTCCCCTTTACCTGGTGGGGGCCATCCTCCTTTTCCTAAACCTCTTCCTGGCCAACCTCCTTCCCTACCACCTTTTGGAGTTGGGCTTCCGCCCGGGAGAGGTGGGCCTTGTGTACCTGGCCTATCTCTTTGGCATCCCAGGAAGCGCCCTCTCGGGGCTTCTGGCCCGCCGGCTTGGGGCGGTGGCCACCTTCCGCCTGGCCTTTCTGGGGGTCCTGCTGGGCCTTGGTCTTATGCTCCTTCCCCCGCCTTGCTTGGTCCTGGGCTTTGTGCTGCTGATGGCCGCCCTCTTCACCGCCCAAAGCCTGGCCTCGGGGGCGGCGGGAAGAAAAGGGGTGGGGATAAGCGGCACCTACGTGGCCGCCTTCTACCTGGGGGGTACCCTGGCGGGGCTTCTTTACCCCCTTTTCCTCTACAGTTTCCCCCTTGCGGTGGCCCTAGGCCTAGGGCTAGCCCTTCTGGCCTTACTCCTGGCCCCGGTTCGCTGAGGTCCCGTAGCATGAACCCATGGAGGTCCACGCCGCTGACCAGTACCTGGTGGCCCCCGCAGAGGCTGGTCTCCTCGAGGTCCACGAGAAGCTATCCGGCACCGGGCTTTACCCGCCTTTTCCCCCGGTGGAACTCCCCGGGGGGTTGGGGGGGCTTGTGGAACGGGGAGGATTCGGCCAGACCTTTTTCTTCCCCGCGGAGGTCCTTGGCCTCACCTTCCAAACCCCAAAGGGCAGGGTGGTGCGGGCTGGGGGTGTGGTGGTGAAAAACGTGCAGGGCTACGACCTGGTACGGCCCTTCGTGGGGAGCTTTGGCCTTTTGGGAAAGGCTTTGGAAGCGGTGTTCCGCCTGAGGCCGGGCCGGGCGGCCGTCTTCCTGCGAAGGCCCTTTTTGGGCGGGTTCCCCACCCTCTTCCCTACCCCCAGGTTCCTCTTCGCCTTGGAGGAAGAAGGGGGTTGGTGGCTTTACGCCTTCCACTATGGCCACGAGAAGGAGGTGGCCCGCCTCCAAGAGGCCTTTGGCGGTGAGGAGGCTAGTCCCATAGATCTAAGGCCCCTCTTCCCCCAGGGGATGGGGGTTGGGCAGGGCCCCCTTAGGGACCTCCGCTTTTCCTGGATGGACGGGGAAACCTATCCCGAGCCGCCCGGGCCCTTTCGCAAGCTGGTCGAGGCCCTTTAGCCACCCTTAGGCTAAGGCCTTACCCCAAAAGGGGTCCCGTTCCTCCCTCCCCCTTGCGGCAAGTCAAGGTATCCTCTAAGGGATGCGGGAGCTCGAGCAAGAAGCCTTAGCCGCCATCCGAGAAGCCCAGGACCTCGAGGCCCTAAAGGCCCTAAAGGCCCGCTATCTGGGCAAAAAAGGCCTCATCACCCAGGAGATGAAGGCCCTATCCCACCTTCCCCTGGAGGAAAGGAGGCGGAAGGGCCAGGCCCTAAACGCCCTCAAGGAGGCCATAGAAAAGGCCTTGGAGGAGCGGGAAAGGGCCCTGGTGGAGGCGGAGGTAAGGAGGGCCTTGGAAGGGGAGCGCCAGGACGTCTCCCTGCCCGGGGTAGAGGTCTTCGTGGGGGGCCTCCACCCCATCACCCTCATGGAGGGGGAACTGGTGGGGATCTTCCGCTCCCTGGGCTACCAGGCGGTGGAGGGTCCCGAGGTGGAAAGCGAGTTTTTCAACTTTGACGCCCTGAACATCCCCGAACACCACCCCGCCCGGGACATGTGGGATACCTTCTGGCTGGAAGGGGAAGGCCACGGGCTTTTGGGGCCCTTAGGGGAAGAGGTGCGGGGTAGGCTTCTTCTCCGCACCCACACCTCCCCCATGCAGGTGCGCTACATGGTGGCCCACACCCCTCCCTTCCGCATCGTGGTGCCGGGGCGGGTCTTTCGCTTTGAGCAGACGGACGCCACCCACGAGGCGGTATTCCACCAGCTGGAGGGGCTGGTGGTGGGGGAAGGGATCACCATGGCCCACCTGAAAGGGGCCATCTACGAGCTGGCCCAGGCCCTCTACGGCCCCGAGTCCCGGGTGCGTTTTCAACCCATCTACTTCCCCTTCGTGGAACCCGGGGCCCAGTTCGCCATCTGGTGGCCCGAGGGGGGAAAATGGCTGGAGCTGGGTGGGGCGGGGATGGTGCACCCCAAGGTTTTCCAGGCGGTGGACGCCTACCGCCAGGCCCTGGGCCTTCCCCCCGCCTACCAGGGGGCCACGGGCTTCGCCTTTGGGCTTGGGGTGGAACGGCTGGCCATGCTGCGCTACGGTATCCCAGACATCCGCTACTTCTTCGGGGGACGGCTTAAGTTCTTAGAGCAGTTCCGGGGGATCTTATGAGGGTGCCCTTCTCCTGGCTTAAAACCTACGTGCCCGAGCTGGAAAGCCCAGAGGTATTGGAGGAGCGGCTGGCCGGCTTAGGCTTTGAAACGGAGCGCATAGAAAAGGCTTTCCAGATACCCAGCGGTGTGGTCTTTGCCCGGGTCCTCGAGGCCCACCCCATCCCCGGCACCGGCCTCAAGCGCCTGGTTTTAGATGCGGGCAAGGTGGTGGAGGTGGTCTCGGGAGCGGGAAACGCGCGCCCTGGAGTCGGGGTGGCCCTAGCCCTTCCCGGCACGGAGGTGAACGGGCTTAGGATCGGGGAAAGGACCATCCAGGGGGTGGTCTCCCACGGCATGGCCCTCTCCCCCAAGGAACTGGGGGTGGGGGAGTATGGGGGGGGGCTTTTGGAGCTCCCCGGGGATGCCCTCCCCCCCGGCACCCCCTTGGCCGAGGCCTGGCCGGAGGAGGTGGTGTTGGAAATAGAGGTCACCCCCAACCGGCCGGACGCCTTGGGGATTCTGGGCTTGGCCTACGACCTCCACGCCTTGGGCTATGGCCTGGTCCTGCCCGAGGTGCGGCTGGAAACGGAAAAGGTGCCCTTGCCCTTTGGCCTAAGGGTGGAGGACCTGGAAGGCGCCCCCCATTTCACCCTTTCCTACGCCTTCGGCCTCCGGGTGGGGCCAAGCCCCATCTGGCTCCAGCGGATCCTTTTCGCCTGCGGCATGCGGCCCATCAGCAACGTGGTGGACATCACCAACCACGTGATGCTGGAAATGGCCCAGCCCATGCACGCCTTTGACCTTCGGTATATCGGGGAGGGGATCCTGGTGCGCAGGGCCCGGCCCGGGGAAAGGCTCACCACCCTGGACGGGGTGGAGCGGGAACTCCACCCCGAGGACCTGGTCATTGCCGGGTACAGGGGTACGGAAAGCTTCCCCCTCGGCCTCGCCGGGGTCATGGGCGGGGCCGAAAGCGAGGTGCGGGAGGACACGGAGGCCATCGCCCTCGAGGTGGCCCAGTTTGACCCCGTTTCCATCCGCAAGACCGCCCGGCGGCAGGCCCTGCGCACCGAGGCCAGCTACCGTTTTGAGCGAGGGGTGGACCCCATGGGCCAGGTGCCCGCAGCCAGGAGGGCCCTAAGCCTCCTCCAGGCCCTGGCGGGGGCCCGGGTGGCGGAGAGCATCCTGGAGGAGGGAACTCCCAGAGAACCCAAGCCCATCCCCTTCCGCCCCCAGTACGCCAACCGGCTCCTCGGCACCCAGTACCCGGAGGAGGTGCAGCTTTCCATCCTAAGGCGCCTGGGCTGCCGGGTGGAAGGGGAAGGTCCTTACCGGGTCACACCCCCTAGCCGCCGCCTGGACCTAAAGCTAGAAGAGGACCTGGTGGAGGAGGTCGCCCGCATCCAGGGCTACGAGAGCATCCCCCTGGACCTTCCCGCCTTCTTCCCCGCCCCCGATAACCGGGGGGTGGAAAGGCCCTACCAAAGGGAACGCCGCCTGCGGGAACTCCTTTCGGGCCTGGGCTTCCAGGAGGTCTACACCTATAGCTTCATGGACCCCGAGGAGGCCCCCCTGTTCCGCCTGCCCCCACCCCCCTGGCGCCTCAAAAACCCCTTGAGCCCGGAGAAGGCCGCCCTGAGGACCCACCTCTTCCCCGGCCTCCTCCGGCTCCTCCAGGAAAACCTGGCCCTGGATCGCCCGCCAAAGGCCCTTCTCTTTGAGGTGGGCAAGGTTTTTGGGAAGGAGGGAGCGTGGGTGAGGGAGGAAACCCACCTGGCAGGCCTCCTCTTCGGAAATGGCCTTGGTCTTCCCCATGGGGAGAGGCTTTCAGGGTACCCCCTCCTCAAGGGGCTTCTGGAGGCCTTGTTGGACCGGCTGGGCCTGGACCTGCGGGTGGAGGCCCATCCCTACCCCTTCCTCCATCCCGGGGTTTCGGGGAAGGTGCGGGTGGCCGGGGAGGAAAAAGGGTTCCTGGGCCAGGTACATCCGGAGATCCTCGCGGCCCTGGAGCTTCCCCCGGTCTTCCTCTTTGAGCTGGTCCTTCCCCTCCCCGAGAAGCCCTTCCGCTTCCAGGACCCCTCCCGCTACCCCCTGGCCCTCAGGGACCTGGCGGTGGTGGTCCCCGAGGCCACGCCCTACGGGGAGGTGGAGGCCCTTCTTCGCCAAGCGGCAGGACCCTACCTGGAAAGCCTTCAACTGTTTGACCTTTACCAGGGCCCACCCCTCAGGGAGGGGGAGAAGAGCCTGGCCTTCCACCTGCGCTTCCGCCACCCCGAGCGCACCCTGAAGGACGAGGAGGTGGAGGAGGCCATGGTCCGTCTCCTGGCCGCCTTAAGGACCCGGGGCTGGGACATCCGGGGCTAGGGGGTAAACTGAAGCCATGCTCACCTGGGTGGACCTCCTGGCCCTCCTCAGCCTGGCCGTGGGCCTGGCCTGGGGTTACCGGAGTGGCCTCCAGGGGGCCTTTGCCGGGCTTGGGGTGGTGCTCTACCTCCTCCTGGCCCAGATGGGGCTTGTCGGCCCCTGGTGGGGTCTGGGCCTAGGGCTTCTCCTGGGACTTCTGGCCAAAAGCCTTCCCTTCCCCCCTCTTTCCCAGGGCCTCGAGGCCCTTCTGGGCTCCTTGGGAGGGTTCCTGTTGGGCCTATTCCTGGCCCTGGCCATCTGGACCGGCTACCCCTGGGAAAAAACCGCCGCCGGAACCCTTCGCTACCCCTCCTTAAGCCTTCCCACCCCGGTATACGACGGGATAAGCCAAAGCCCCTTCGCCCGGGAGGCCTTCCGCCTAGCTTGGAACTCCCCCTGGCTCCGAAGGGTGTTGGCCCTAGATCAACCTGCTAAGCGTTGATGCCGTCCTGCCCCCCTCCTGCCCAACCATGGATTGGAGGGACGGCTTGCCGAGGGGCCTTGCTTTGGAGGGGACCAAAGGAAGATGGCAGATGGCCCCTTCAAAGGTTGCTGCACCCGCTTAAAGGGCCAGGACCCGGGATAAGGCCAAAAGGGCGCGGTTGATGTCCTTTTTCCGCTCCACCGCCTCCTTGAGGGGGGTGAGCTCCACCTCCCCCTCCACCTCCCCCACCATGACCCCGCTGGTCCCGCTGGCCAGGGCCCCCACCGCCGCCGCCCCCAAACGGCTAGCCAGGATGCGGTCCTTGGCCGTGGGGCTCCCTCCCCGCTGGATATGGCCCAGGACCGTGACCCGGGCCTCCACCGGCACGTGCTCCTTTATGGCGGCAAGGAGGCCGGCTGCCCCTCCTGGGTAGGCTCCCTCCGCCACCACCACAATGGAGCTGGATTTTCCTCGGCGCAAGGACTCTAGGAGCCCTTCGGCGATGGCCCTGGGGTCTACGGGTTCCTCAGGGACGGCAATTACCTCAGCCCCTCCCGCGAGGCCCACGTCCAAGGCAATAAAGCCTGAATCTCGCCCCATCACCTCAATGAAGAAGACCCGCTCGTGGCTGGCGGCGGTGTCCCGGATGCGGTCTATGGCCTCGAGGGCCGTGTTCACCGCGGTGTCAAAGCCGATGGTGTAATCGGTGCCGTAGAGGTCGTTGTCAATGGTACCCGGAACCCCCACCACGGGAACCCTGTGCTCCTCCAAAAGGCGCATGGCCCCGCGAAAGGTCCCATCCCCCCCGATGGCCACCAGGCCCTCGATCCCCGCCGTCTTAAGCTTCTCCGCCGCCTTGGCCCTCCCCTCCTCGGTCAGAAACTCCTGGCTTCTTGCGGTGAGGAGGAGGGTCCCCCCCCGCTGGAGGATGTTGGCCACATCCCGCACCCCCAAGGGCACCATCTCCCCCAGGATCATGCCCGCATACCCGCGGCGGATGCCGATCACCTCAATACCCAAGGCATAGGCCTGTCGCACCACGGCCCTTATGGCCGCATTCATTCCCGGGGCATCGCCCCCGGAAGTAAACACCCCTATGCGTTTCATTCCTCCTCCTCCCAAGATTCCTTCGCCTTTTCCAGGGCCAGGCGATAGGCCTCGTTCCTGGGAACCCCCCTCGCCAGGAGAGCCCGGAAAAGCCCCTTGCCCGCAAGGCCTTGGGCTTTCAGCTCCTCCAAGACCCGCTGGGCCCCCACAGGCTGCGTTGCCTTAGGCCCCAGCACCAGAACGAACTCGCCCCGGGGGTTCCGAAAATGCCTCCGAGCCTCCCCCAAGGTCCCTCGGAAGACCTCCTCGTGCACCTTACTGATCTCCCGAGCCACGGCCACGGGATGCTCCGGACCATAGACCTCGGCCAGGTCCTCCAGGGTCTTGTGCAGGCGATGGGGGCTTTCGTAAAGCACCGCGGTCCTCCCTTCCCGGGCTAAGGCCTGGAGGCGTTCCTTGCGTTCCCTGCCACCTTTTGGCAGAAAGCCTTCAAAGGTGAAGCGATGGGTGGGTAGACCCGAGGCCACCAGGGCGGGGATGAGGGCCGTGGGGCCCGGAAGCGCTTCCACCCGCCAGCCCCATTCTAGCGCCAACCGCACTAGCTCGGCCCCGGGATCGGAGATGCCTGGGGTACCGGCGTCGGTGGCGTAGGCCACGTAGGCGTAGGGGGAAAGGAGTTCCTTGGCCTTTCCCACCGTGTGCTGGTCCAAGCGCAGGGTAGGGGTAGCGAGGCCATAGTGGCGGAGGAGAATCCCGGTGCGCCGGGTATCCTCGCAGGCCACCACCTCCACCTCCTTCAGGACCCTTAGGGCCCTTAGGGTGATGTCCTCTAGGTTCCCGATGGGGGTGGGGACCAGGACCAGGCGCACCTTAAAGGAGAACGGGCTTCAAAAGCTCCTGAACCTCCCGGAAGGTGAACTCGTACACCGAGCCCGAGGGCAGGGTGAACTCCAGAAGGTCCGGGCTTCCCGGGAAAAGGATGCGGCGCAGGGCCATGGGGCCCTGGTCGGTTTCCACATGGGCCGTCACGTAGTCGGGCTCCAGGTTGGGCTCGTCCTCCGCTTCCTTGGGGGGCTCCTCCCCTATGCCCTCCTCCAGCCGGCGAAGGGCCTCCAGAAGCTCGGCCTTCAAAACGCGCACCTCCTCCTCCAGGGTGCCGTCGGAAAAGACCAGAACCGCCTCCTCCCCTTCCCCGTAGGCGGAAAGCCCCCACAAGGCCTCCCTTTCCCCCTCGGGGGGGGCCTCCACCAGTTCCAAGGTGCCGTCGGAAAGCAGGCGCAAGACCGCCCCGCAGGCCTCGCAGTCCACGAGGTCCCCCGCCTTGTACCCCTCCAGCTCTAGGGTTTCCCCGCACGCCGGGCAGACCATAGCCATCCTCCTAGCCCCATTGTAAGCCGCATAAAAAGGGCCTGGCCCTTCGGCCCGGCCCCTCCTGGTATCCCTTGGGACTGGCCTCAATGGCCCCCGTAGCGGGCGATGCAGGCCCGGACCTCCTCCAAAGCCGCCTGCCGATCCCGCCAACCCGTTACCTTGACCCATTTGCCCTTCTTGGCCTCGAGGACCTTGTAGGTTTCAAAGAAGTGCTGGATCTCCTGCCTAACCCCCTCAGGCACATCGGCGATGTCCTGGATGTGGTCCAGGCGCTGGTCCTCGGCCACCACCCCGATGACCTTGGCGTCCCCCCCCTTCTCGTCCTCCATGAGGAGGAGGCCCACCACCCGCACCTCCACCACCACACCGGGAAGGAGGGGATAGGTGGAAAGCACCAAGCCATCCAGGGGATCCCCGTCCTCCGCCAAGGTGGAAGGGATAAAGCCATAGTCCCCGGGGTAGAACTGGGCTCCAGGCAGGACCCGGTCCAGCTTGACCACCCCCAGCTCGGGGTCGTACTCGTATTTGTTTCCCGAACCGCGGGGAACCTCAATGACCATGTGCACCACCTCAGGGGCTCCTTTGCCCACCGGAAGGCTCTTCAGGTTCGCCATAGCCCCCCCATTATACGAGGACCCCCGGAAAATCGGTGACCAGGGCATCCACCCCCCAGGCGGCAAGCTCTTGAGCTTGCTGGCGGCGGTTCACCGTCCAAGCCAGCACCCGGTAACGGGCCTTTAGCTCCCTGACCTTGTCCTGGGTGAGCAAAGAGGCCTCGGGGTGTACCCATTCCACCCCAAGGCAGGGGGCCAAGGCCTCCGCCTCCTCGTGCTCATAAAGAAGGCCCAAGGGGCCAACCCCAAGCCGCTTAAGCCGCACCAGGGCCAAGGGATCAAAGGAGCTCACCCAGATCCTATCTGAGGGATGGCGGGCCAGAAGCCGGGCCAAGGCCTCCTCCCGGCCGTCGGTTTCCGGAGGGAGGCTCTTTAGCTCCACGTTGATCCAGACCCCGGGGAAGGCCCAGAGCACCTCCTCGAGGGTGGGCACATAAGCCGGAAGCTCCCTAAAGCTAAGCCCATTTAAAGGGATTCCCCCCAGGGTGAAGTCGTGGTGCACCACCAAGACCCCGTCTTGGGTCAGGTGCACGTCCAGCTCAAACCCATCCAGTCCGGCCTCGAGGGCCTTCCGGAAGGACTCCAGGGTGTTTTCCCGGGCCAGATGGGGGGCGCCGCGGTGGCCTAAGCGCAGGGGCACGAGGGGAAGTATACAATGGGGCCATGGGCAAGTATGAGGCGGCGTTTTCCCGCTTGGGCGAGGAAGCCCTGGCCAAGCTGGAAGGACCGGGTGGCTTTCTGGCCGTCACCGAAGCCCATTTGGTCTTCGTGGACGAGGCCGGTGTAAAGCGCCTGGAGCTGGCCAGGATCCGCCGGGTGGGCAGGGGTGAGGCGGGTACCCTCTTGGTGCAGGCCGAGGAGGACTCCTTGGCCCTACCGGTGAAGGCCTTCCCCTTAGAAGAGCTCAAGGCCTTCCTAGAGGGCTTAAAGCCCCATGTATCCCGGGCGCGTAAGGCCACCTCTACCCCAGCCAGCAGCCCACGGTTTCCCTCAACCCAGGAAGTGCCCCCCCCACCCTCCCCCCCTGAACCCCCCAAGGCGCACGTCTGGGAGGAAGAATCTCCCCCTAAGCGGGATTCCGTTGAGCTGGCCCCTGAGCCAGGGTCTCCCACGTCCGCCCCAGCTCCCAAGACCCAAGGGGGGCGAAACCCTTTGGCCCTTCCCCTCAAACTCCTATCCCTCCTCACCTTGGCCTACACCGTGGGCTTCGTGGCCCTCAACCCCGGGGCCGATCCTTGGGTGTTGGCCGGCGTCCTCCTGGGCGGGCTGGGCCTGGCCTTGACGGAGTGGTCCTTGGCTACCTCTTCGCGGTAGCCCTCCTAGGCCTCGTCAGCCTCTGGCCCAAACTAGCCCCACGGCCCCACCCGGTTCAGGTGGAAACCTGGGTGGAGGTTTCCTTCCAACCTCCCGCCCCAGAACCCGTTAGCCTCAACCAGGCCAGCCTCGAGGAACTCATGGAACTCCCCGGCATCGGCCCCGTGCTGGCCCAGAGGATCGTGGAGGGCCGGCCTTACACCCGGGTGGAAGACCTCCTAAGGGTGAAGGGCATCGGTCCCACAACCCTGGAACGGCTTAGGCCTTATGTACGCCCCTGAACCACCCTCTAGGCCCATGTCCCCTTGGACCTCCCCCGGGGTGGGCCTAGGACTTGGGGGGCTTTTAGGAGCCTGGGGCCTACTCTTCCCCTGGGCCTTCCTGGGCGCGTTGGGGCTTCTGCCCTTCCTCCGCCTCCCCTTGGTCTTAGGAATGGCCCTGGTGGTTCTGAGAGGCCTCCTTTTCCCCATCCCCGAACCTTCCTACGGCTCACGCCTGGAAGGAAGCTTCCGGGTACAGGGTGGGCTCACCACCTGGGAGGGACACCGGCTTTGGGTGCGGCACTTCCCGCCCCTGGGGGACGGCATCTACCACCTAAGGGGCTACCTGGCCCCTCCGGAGGCCAAGCGGAACCCCGGCGGGTTTGACCAAAGGACCTGGCTCCTTGCCCGGGGGGCGAGGGGGGTGTTTCACGTGGAACGGGCCAAGCCCCTGGCTCCCCTTCCCGATGCCCGCATCCCCTTCCGGGCCCGCTTGGCCCAGGGCCTAAGCCCCCTGGCCAAGGAGGTGATGGAGGGGCTCACCCTAGGGGAGAAGGGGGGACTGGAGGAAGCCTATATTTGGTTTCAAAGGGCGGGCCTCGCCCATCTCCTGGCCCTTTCCGGCCTCCACGTGGGCTTCCTGGTGGGTAGCATGGTTCTCCTCCTCACCCCCTTGGGCCGGTCGCGGTACCTCCTGGCCCTCCTGGCGCTACCCATCTATCTGTGGCTGGCTGGACCCACCCCCTCTCTGGTGCGGGCCAGCCTGATGGCTGGGTTCTCCCTCTTGGGCCTCTTCCTGGGCATGGGAGCGGCCGGGGTGCTCCAGGCCATGGGCCTGGCCCTCTTCCTCCAGCTCCTCTGGCTTCCCCAAAGCCTCCTGGGCCTTTCCCTCCAGCTTTCCTATCTGGCGGTGCTGGGCATCGCCCTGGCCCTGCCACCCCTTCGCCTTCCCCCAACGTTCAGGGGCTACCTCTTGGGCACCCTCCTGGCCAGCCTGGGGGCCCAGGCCCTTTTGGCCCCCCTACTCCTTCACCGCTTTGGCTTCCTTCCCCTCCTCTCCCCCCTCAGCAACCTCCTGGCCCTGCCCCTGGTGGCCCTCCTGGTGCCCCTAGGCGTCCTTAAGCTCCTCCTGGGTGGGCTCCTGGCCCCCCTGGTGGAACCCTTGGCCCAGGCCCTCGTCCTTCTCGCCCGCTGGGCCGGCCAAGGCCCCCTGCTTTGGTGGGGGGAGGTCTCCCCCAGAGGTTTCGCCCTCTACTACCTAGGGCTTCTACCCATATTCCTAGCCCTTTACCGCCTCCTGTTGTGGCGGCAAGCCCTTCTTCTCACCAGCCTGCCCATCCTCCTGAGCCTCCTTTCCGCCTGGCCCAAGCCCTTAGACCTTTGGGCCCTGGACGTGGGCCAGGGGGATGCCCTGCTGGCCCGGATGGGCGGAGCCGAGGTTCTGGTGGACGGAGGACGCCCCGAACAGGGGGAGAAGGTGGTGCGGGCCCTGCGGGCCCTGGGGGTAGGGGCCCTCGAGGTCCTGGTGGCCACCCATCCCGATGCCGACCACTATGGGGGCCTCCTAAGGGTGGCGGAGGAGATACCCATCGGCCTTGCCCTCCTCTCCCCGGCCTTTTCGGAAGACCATCCCCTGGTCCAGTCCCTCAAGGCCAAAGGGGTGCCCATACGCTACCCAGGAGCAGGGAGCCGTTTACGGGTGGGAAGGGGTGGCCTCGAGGTCCTCTGGCCCCCCCAGCAGCAGGCCACCGACGACCTGAGCGGCCTGGTCCTCCTCCTGGACTTCGCCGGTCCCAAGGCCCTCCTCCTAGCGGACGTACCCCGGGAGGTGGAAAGGAAGCTCGCCTCACCCAAAGCAGAGGTGGTGAAGGTGAGCCACCACGGCTCCCGCACGGCCACAGACGAAGACCTCCTGGAGCGCATCCAGCCCCAGGTGGCCCTCATCGGCGTGGGCCGGAACCCTCACGGCCATCCCCACCCCGAGGTCCTAAAGCGCCTGGCCCAGCGCGGGATAACGATCTATCGCACCGACCAACACGGGGCGGTGCGGGTCCTCTTTGGCTACGCCTGGTAGCCCAGGCGCTCCAGGAGGGCCTCCAGCTCCTCCAGGGAACGGTAGTGGATGACCACCTTCCCCTTCCTTCCCCCCACCACCTTCACCGGCAGGCCCAGGTGCCGGGAAAGCTCCAGGGAAAGGGGGGACGGTTCCTGGGCTTTGCGCTCCCGTTCGCGCAGCAGACGCTCCCGCAAGGCCTCGGCCTGGCGCACGGAAAGTCCCTTATCCAGGATCTCCTTTAGGCCCCAAAGGCGGTCCTCAGGCTCCAGCATTAAAAGGGCCCGGGCGTGGCCGGCGCTGATGAGCCCTTGGTCTAGGGCCTCCAGCACCTCCTGGGGAAGCTGGAGCAGCCTTAGGGCGTTGGCCACCGTGGAACGGGCCTTACCCACCCGCTTGGCCACCTCCTCCTGGGTCAGGCCCAAACCTAGCAGGGCCTGGTAGCCCCGGGCCTCCTCCAGGGGGGTGAGGTCCTCCCGCTGGAGGTTCTCCACCAGGGCCAGCTCCAAGGCCTCCTGGTCCGTGAGGTCGCGGATAACCACGGGGACCTCGCCCAGGCCTGCCATCTCTGCGGCCCGGTACCGCCTTTCCCCTGCCACCAGTTCGTAACCCTCGCCCTTAGGGCGCACCAAGAGAGGCTGGAGCAGGCCCTTCTCCCGGATGGAAGCGGCCAGTTCCTCCAGTCCCTCCTGGGAGAACCTTCTTCTCGGCTGGTGGGGATTCGGTCGGATGGCGGAAAGGGGAAGGCGCACCACGCTTCCTGTTCCCTTGGGCAGGAGGGCCTCGAGGCCCCTCCCTAAGCCGCTAGCCTTCTTGGACACGGGCGATCACCTCCTCGGCCAGGCGGCGGTAGGCGTGGGCCCCCGGGGAGGTGGGCGCATGCTGGGCGATGGTCCTGCCGAAGCTGGGGGCTTCCGCCAGGCGCACGTTCCGGGGTACCACCGTCCAGAACACCTTCTCCCCGAAGTGGGCCCTAAGCTGGGCCTCCACCTGCTGGGACAAGAGGGTACGGCCGTCGTACATGGTGATGAGGATGCCCAGTAGGCGGAGGCGGGGATTCAGCCGGGTGCGCACCTCATCCAGGGTGGCGAGCAGCCCCGCCACCCCTTCCAGGGCGTAATACTCCGCCTGCACCGGGACCACCACCCCATGGGCTGCCGCAAGGGCACTTAGGGTGAGGGCGGAGAGGCTAGGAGGCACGTCCAAAAGGGTGATATCGTACCCTTCGTCCCGTAAGGCCTCCCCCAGGGCCATGGGCCTTTCCAGGAGCTCCACCGTGGCCCCCACCAGCTCCGGGGTGGCCGGCAAGAGAAAGAAGCCATCCACGGGCTGCACCAAGGCTTCCAAAGGCTCCCCCTGCAAGACCTGGTACACCCCGCGGTCAGGCCGGAGCCCCAGGCCGCTGGTGGCGTTCATCTGGGGATCCAGGTCCACCAAGAGCACCCTCTTCCCCATCCGGGCCAGGTACGCGGCCAGGTTGATGGCGGTGGTGGTCTTACCCACCCCCCCTTTCTGGTTCACCAGGGCGATCCGCCGCAACACCTTGGACCCTAGCATAAAGGATTTTTCTCGGGCACCCCCGGGCGCCGGGGATACCTGGCCGGGGTGGGGGCCTCCTTGGCCATCACCACCAGGTTCCGCTCCTCCTGGACCAAGGGGAGAACCAAGGTATGGACGCTAAGCGGGCCACCCCCCAGGAGGACCAGGGCCTTGGGCAAAGGCGCCACCTCCTCCGTCACCCTCGGCCCCTTTTGCGCCACCATATACCCCCCCAGGGACACAAAGGGCAGGCCCAGTTCCACCAAAACACATAGGGGCGCCACCGCCCGGGCCACCACCCGCCCATAGGCCTCCCGGTGCTCGGGTAGGTGGGCCAGCTCCTCCGCCCGGCCCCATAGGGGGTAGGCCCCTTTTAACCCCAGCGCCTCCACCACCTGGGCCACAAAGGCCACCTTCTTCTTGGTGGCGTCCAAAAGGGTGATCTCCAGCTCAGGCCGTACGATCTTCAAGGGAAGCCCAGGGAACCCCGCCCCTGTGCCCAGGTCTAGAACCCGGATGGCCCCCTCAAAAAGGGGTAGGGTGAGGAGGGTTAGGGAATCCAGGAAGTGCTTGACCACCACCTCCTCCTCCGTGCGCAAGGCGGTGAGGTTGGTGCGCCGGTTGGCCTCCATAAGGAGGTCGTAAAGGCGGGAGAAAGGGGAAAGGTGGGCCTCGAGGTCCAAACCTAAGGCCCGCCCTCCCTCCAGAAGAAGCTGGACGCCCTTAGGGCTCAAGCCCATTCCCACCTCCCATGTTTCACGGGAAACATCCCCCCTCTAGTGGGCCAGCACCCTGAGGTGCACCAAGAGGGCCGTGAGGTCAGAGTCCCGTATCCCGGGAACCCGGGCCGCCTCCGCCACGGTGCGCGGCCTCACCCGGGAAAGCTTCTCCACGGCCTCCCGAGAAAGACCCGGAACCCGGGGAAACTCCAATCCCTCGGGTATGCGGAAGGCCTCCAGGTCCCTCAGCTTCTCCCGTAGCCGCTCCTGCCGCTCTATGTACCCCGCGTACTTGGCCCTGATCTCCACCTGCTGGGCTTCCTCCGGGCTAAGGGGGAGGGGAGGAGGAAACCGCTCTGCCAAAGCTCTATAGGTGTTCTCCGGCCGCCGCAACCACTGAAGGCCACTTACCCCCTCCACCCTTAACGCCTCCAAGCGCCTTAGCTCCGCCTCTATCCGCCGGTACTTCTCCTGTACCCTTGCCAGATCCTCCCTGGGCCTCAGGCCCCACTCCACCGCCAGGGGCACCAGGCGCTCGTCCGCATTGTCCGCCCGACAAAGAAGGCGGAGCTCCACCCGGGAGGTCATCATCCGATAGGGCTCATCCGTTCCCCGGCCCACCAGGTCATCCACCATCACCCCCATATAGCCGCTTTCCCGGGGCAAGTGGACTTCAGGAAGACCCAGGGCAAACCGGGCCGCATTTAGGCCGGCCAGAAGCCCCTGGGCCGCCGCCTCCTCGTACCCCGAGGTACCGTTCACTTGGCCGGCGCTGAAAAGCCCGGGCAGCAATCGGGACTGCAGGCCCCGGGTGAGCTCCATGGGATCCAGGCTGTCGTACTCCACCGCATAGGCGTACCGCTGGATCACCGCCCGCCCAAACCCCGGCAAGCTCCTCACCATCTCCTCCTGAAGCTCAGGCGGCAGGCTGGAGGAAAACCCCTGCAGGTACACCTCGCTGGTGGCAAGCCCGTCGGGCTCCACGAAGAGGAGGTGGCTTTCCTTGTCGGAAAAACGCACCACCTTGTCCTCAATGGAGGGGCAGTAGCGAGGTCCGATGCCCACAATGTCCCCCGCATAAAGAGGGGAGAGGTGCAGGTTCTCCAGGATCAGGTGGTGAGTCCGGGGCGTGGTCCGGGTCTGCCAGGTGGGGAGCCGGGTGGCATAGGGACCCGGGTTTCCGGTGAAGCTTCCCGGGGGCACCTCAGGGGGCACCACCTCCAGCTCGCCAAACTCCACGGAGTCCGCCCGGATCCTGGGTGGGGTACCGGTTTTAAAGCGCCGCAGGGTGTGGCCCACCGCCCTCAGGCTATGGGAGAGGAACCGCGCGGGAGGCTCCCCCTGCCGCCCCGCCGGCCGGGACCGCCGCCCATACCAAACCACCCCGCCCAAGAAGGTACCCCCCGCCACCACCACCGCCTTGGCGGCGATCCCCCGCCCGTCCACGGTGCGCACCCCAAGAAGCCTCCCCGCCTCCACCCAAAGGCCCGCCACTTCCCCCCGGATCACCTCTAATGGCCTCTCCGCCAGGATTTCCTGGGCCTTGAGGGCGTAGAGATCCCTGTCTACCTGGACCCTCAAGCTTTGCACCGCCGGCCCCTTGGACCGGTTCAGCACCCGGGTGTGGATGGCGGTTGCGTCCGCCGCCCGGCCCATAAGGCCCCCGAGGGCGGTGAGCTCCGCCACCAGCTGGCTCTTCCCAGGCCCGCCCACCGCCGGATTGCAGGGCATCATGCCTATTCGCTCGGGGTTGATGGTGACCAGGGCCACCCGCACCCCCAAGGCTGCCGCCGCCCACGCAGCCTCAATGCCGGCATGCCCACCTCCCACCACCACCACGTCGTACCCCATCCCACCCTCCACTTTACCCAAGGCCTTGGCGTAGAATGTTCCTCCGGAAACGCGGGGGGGTAGCCTTGACCCACGAGGCCATCTGGCAACACATCCTGGAGCACATCCGTCGCAACATCACCGAGGTGGAGTTCCACACCTGGTTTGAGCGCATCCGCCCCCTGGGTATCCAGGATGGGGTGCTACAACTGGCGGTGCCCACCTCCTTCGCCCTGGACTGGATCAAACGGCACTACGCCGAGCTGATCCAGGAAGCCCTCAGCCTCCTGGGTGCCCAAGCCCCTCGGTTTGAGCTCAAGGTGGTGCCCAGCGTGGCCGTCCAGGAGGATATCTTCCACAGCCCCCCCACCCCTGAAACCGCCAAACCCAACCTCAATCCCAAATACACCTTCGAGAACTTCGTGGTGGGTCCCAACAACTCCATGGCCCATGCAGCGGCGGTAGCGGTGGCCGAGTCTCCGGGAAGGGCCTACAACCCCCTCTTCATCTACGGGGGCGTGGGCCTGGGTAAAACCCACCTCATGCACGCGGTGGGCCACTCCGTGGCCAAACGGTTCCCCCACCTGAAGATTGAGTACGTGTCCACGGAAACCTTCACCAACGAGCTCATCAACGCCATCCGTGAGGACCGCATGACGGAGTTCCGCGAGCGCTACCGCTCCGTGGACCTCCTTTTGGTGGACGACATCCAGTTCATAGCCGGCAAGGAGCGCACCCAGGAGGAGTTCTTTCACACCTTTAACGCCCTTTACGAGGCCCACAAGCAGATCATCCTCTCCTCCGACCGGCCCCCCAAGGACATCCTGACCCTCGAGGCCCGCCTAAGAAGCCGGTTTGAATGGGGCCTCATCACCGACATCCAGCCCCCCGACCTGGAAACCCGCATCGCCATCCTGAAGATGAACGCCGAACAACGGGGCCTACGCATCAGCGAGGAGGTGCTGGAGTACATCGCCCGCCAAGTGACCTCCAACATCCGCGAGCTGGAGGGGGCCCTGATGCGCACCATCGCCTATGCTTCCCTAAACGGGGTGGAGCTGACCCGGGCTGTAGCCACCAAGGCCCTTTCCGACATCTTCGCCTCCAGGGAGGTGGAGGTTGACCCCCAAGAGATCGTGCGCAAGGTGGCCGAATACTTCTCCCTCCGACCCGAGGAGCTACTGGGCGGGGGGAGGCGTAAGGAGGTGGTCCTGCCCCGCCAGATCGCCATGTTCTTGGTTCGCGAGCTCACCCGCTCCTCCCTACCGGAAATCGGCCAGCTTTTCGGGGGACGGGATCACACCACCGTTCTTTACGCCATCCAAAAGGTTCAGGAACTTTCGGAAAGCGACCGAGAGGTGCAGAGGCTGCTTCACAGCCTGAAAGAGGCCCTATCATGACCCCTGTGGATAACCTGTGGATAACCCTGTGGATAACCCGAGTTTTTCTGTGGATAACCTTGTGGACAACTTGTGGAAAACCTGGCCCCTTCTTTAGCCTGTGGATAACTGGCCAGTTATCCACAGCTTATCCACAGGCTAAGGTAAGTTATCCACAGGAGTTTTCCACATGCGGTTTGCTCTCCCTGACGGGATTTATCCCCCTTTATCCACATATCCACAGCCCCTACTACTACGACTACTATCCTTATAAAGCTTTAAAGAAGATAGTAAAAGCAGTAGAGAGGAGGAAGCCACAATGAAAGTAACCATTCCTAAAAACTTGCTTACCGAACACGTCTCCTTGTTGGAAAGGGTCATACCCACGCGAAGCTCCAACCCCCTTTTCACCTACTTGGGCCTTGCCCTTTCCCCGGGGGTCCTGACCCTGTTTGGAACCAACGGGGAAGTGGATCTGGAGGTACGCCTCCACCTTTCCATCGAGGGGGAGGGCCGGTTTCTGGTTCCGGCCCAGCCCTTTTTCCAACTGGTGCGCAGCCTTCCCGGGGACCAAGTGGAGCTGGCCTTTGGCGCGGAGCTTTTCCTTTCCTCGGGCTCCTTCAGCACCCGGCTGAGTCTGGCGCCCGATGAGGGTTACCCGGAGTTGTTCTTCCCTAGCCATGAGGGACCCTCGGAGCCTTACCCCTTGCAGACCTTGCTCTCCGTGGAGGAGCTTCACCGGGCCCTTTCCCATGTGCGCTACGCCGCCAGCAACGAGGAATACCGCGCCATTTTCCGGGGCGTCCAGCTGGAGTTCTCCGAGAAGGGGTTGCGCTCCGTGGCCTCCGATGGGTACCGGTTGGCCCTTTACGGGCTTGCCAAGCCCCAGCCCTTCACCAAGAAGGCGGTGGTGCCCGCCCGCAGTGTGGATGAGATGGTACGGGTTCTCAAGGCCATGGGGGAAGGCGAGGTGGCCCTGGCCCTAGGCCCAGGTATTCTGGGCTTGGCCACGGGAGGCCTGGCGGATCCCCCCCAGGGGCAGGTGCGGATGGCGGTTCGGCTTATGGAAGGGGAGTTTCCCGATTATGAGCGGGTGATCCCCAAGGAGTTTCCCTTGAAGGCCACCTTTGAGGTGGAAGCTTTCCGCGAGGCCTTGCGCCGGGTTAGCGTTCTTGCTGACCGGCAGAACCATCGGGTAGACCTCATGTTTGAGGAGGGCAGGGCCTTGCTTTCCGCGGAAGGGGATTATGGGAAAGGCCGGGAGGAGATCCCGGTGCGCCTCGAGGGCACACCCCTGGCGGTGGCCTACAATGCCCGTTACCTCCTGGAGGCCCTTTCCCCCCTATCGGGTGAGGCTAGCCTGTTCCTTTCTGGTCCCACCAGCCCAAGCCTCCTCCATCCCCTAGAGGCTTCTGCCAGTTCTCCCGGGGAAGGGTACCAGGCGGTGGTGGTGCCCCTCAGGGTGTAAACTTTAGCCGGGATGACGGGAAGGGCTTCCATAAGCCCTACGGGAGGAATCCATGACCACAATCGTCAGCGTGAAGGCCAGGGAGGTTTTGGACTCCAGGGGCTTTCCCACGGTGGAAGCCGAGGTGGAGCTGGAGGGGGGGGCCAAGGGAAGGGCTATGGTTCCCTCCGGGGCCTCCACGGGTACCCACGAGGCCCTGGAGCTACGGGATGGGGGCAGGCGCTACCTGGGAAAGGGGGTGCGCCGGGCGGTGGAGAGCATCCAGGAGCGGGTAGCGCCTGAGCTCATAGGCCTGGACGCCCTGGACCAGGAGGGGGTGGACCGGGCCATGCTAGAGCTGGACGGCACCCCCAACAAGGCCAACCTGGGGGCCAACGCCATCCTGGCGGTTTCCCTGGCCACGGCCCGGGCGGCGGCGGAGGCCTTGGGCTTGCCTCTATTCCGCTACCTGGGGGGCGTGCAAGGGGCGGTCCTGCCCGTTCCCCTCATGAACGTGATCAACGGGGGAAAGCATGCCGATAACCGGGTGGATTTCCAGGAGTTCATGTTGGTGCCCGCGGGGGTGGAGAGTTTTTCCGAGGCCCTGCGGGTGGGGGCTGAGGTCTTTCACACCCTAAAGGGGGTGCTGAAGGAGAAGGGGTACAGCACCAACGTGGGGGATGAGGGAGGTTTTGCCCCGGACCTCAAGAGCAACGAGGAGGCCGT
Organism: Thermus albus; assembly: GCF_022760855.1. NCBI lineage: Bacteria > Thermotogati > Deinococcota > Deinococci > Thermales > Thermaceae > Thermus > Thermus albus. The sequence goes on along the minus strand of NZ_JAKTNR010000004.1, from coordinate 123,525 downwards.
GGAGCTCCTTCTCTTGGCCATTGAGCGGGCAGGCTATACCCCGGGCCAGGAGGTGTCCTTGGCCCTGGATCCGGCGGCCAGCGAGCTTTACCGGGAAGGCAGGTACCACCTGGAGGGGGAAGGCCGGGTTCTTTCCTCGGAGGAGATGGTGGAGTTCTGGGCCTCCTGGGTGGAGAAGTACCCGATCCGCTCCATAGAGGACGGCCTGGCGGAGGACGACTGGGAAGGCTGGCGGCTTCTTACCGAGCGCCTGGGTAGCCGTATCCAACTGGTGGGGGACGATCTTTTCGTTACCCATCCCCAAAGGCTCCGCCAGGGGATTGAGAGGGGGGTGGCCAACGCCATCTTGGTGAAGGTGAACCAGATCGGCACCCTTTCCGAGACCCTCGAGGCCATCCGCCTGGCCCAGCGCTCCGGCTACCGGGCGGTGATCAGCCACCGCTCCGGGGAAACGGAGGACAGCTTCATCGCCGACCTTGCGGTGGCGGTGAACGCCGGCCAGATCAAGACGGGTTCCCTCTCCCGGTCGGATCGCCTTGCCAAGTACAACCAGCTCCTGCGCATTGAGGAGGAGCTAGGGCGTGCGGCGCGCTTTCTCGGATATGAAGCCTTTTAAGCGCACCAAGATCGTGGCCACCCTGGGGCCCGCCTCGGACTCCAAGGAGGCCATCCGGGCCTTGGCGGAGGCGGGAGCGGACGTTTTTCGCCTGAACTTCAGCCACGGAACCCACGAGGAGCATCGCCAACGGGTGGCCTGGGTACGGGAGGTGGAGAAGGAGGTAGGTAGGACTCTGGCTATCCTTCAAGACCTCCAAGGGCCGAAGATCCGTATCGGCCGCTTCAAAGAGGGCCGGGTGGAACTCAGCCCAGGCCAGGCCTTTACCCTTACCCGGGCCCCCGTGGAGGGGGATGAAACCCGGGTATCCCTCACCTACAAGGGGCTCCCCGAGGACGTGGTACCAGGGCAGCTGCTCCTTCTGGACGATGGCCGCATCCGTCTAAGGGTGGAGGAGGTCCAAGGGGATGAGATCCACACCGTGGTGGAGGTGGGAGGTGTTCTCTCTGACAGCAAGGGCATCAATGTTCCGGGATCGGACCTTTCCATCCCTGCCCTTTCGGAAAAGGATATCCAGGACCTGGCCCTGGGAGCGGAGCTAGGGGTGGACTGGGTGGCGGTGTCCTTCGTGCGCACCCGGGATGACCTCCTTTTGGCCCGGCACTACCTGGCCCGTTATGGCTCCGGGGCTCGGCTCATGGCTAAGATAGAGAAGCCCTCTGCCGTTCATCGGTTTGAGGAGATCCTCGAGGAGGCTGACGGCGTCATGGTGGCCCGGGGGGACCTGGGGGTGGAGATGCCCTTGGAGGAGGTACCCATCGTACAAAAGCGCCTCATCCTCAGGGCCATTGCCGCCGGTAAGCCGGTGGTCACCGCCACCCAGATGCTGGAGTCCATGGTGCATAACCCAAGCCCCACCCGGGCGGAGGCTTCCGATGTGGCCAACGCCATCTTTGACGGGACGGATGCGGTGATGCTTTCCGCGGAAACCGCCGCCGGGGCCTACCCGGTGGAGGCGGTAGCCACCATGACCCGGATCGCTCAGGTGGTGGAATCCTCTCCTGAGTTCTTGCAGAAGCTCAACGTCCTTCGCCCCGCACCCACCCCCACCACCCAGGACGCCATCGCCCAAGCGGCGGACGACATCGTGGAGGCGGTGGAGGCCAAGGCCATCGTGGTGTTTACTGCCACGGGGAGTTCGGCGCGGCGCATCGCCCGTACCCGGCCCAAGGTGCCCATCCTGGCCCTCACTCCCAGCCCCGAGGTGGAGCGGCAGTTAGCCTTGGTCTGGGGTGTCATACCCCACCAGGCCCCTGATCCCAAGGACACCGATGACATGGTGCGGATCGCCCTCGAGAAGGTGAAGGCCTGTGGCCTAGCCCAGGTGGGGGAAAGGGTGGTGATCGCCGCTGGGGTGCCCTTTGGCGTGCGGGGGACCACCAACCTCATCCGGGTGGAGCGGGTGAGCTGATACCATCCCACCCTGGCAGGGCCAGGGTGGGGCCCAGGTAAGGCCTTTTTGCAGGCCCGATCCTGGACTAAGCCCTCCTGGGGGAGAAGGTTCCCTTTAGGGAGCATAAAGGGCCAAGGCGCTCACCACCGGCCTGGGAGAGCCTTGGTAGGGACTTCTCAGCCTACCTTTGACCCAAAGCTGGGCTGAGCCCCCTCCGTCCATCCGGAGGGCGTTCCACGCCCCCAGGGAGAGGAGGGCGCGGGCCAGGACCCCAGGGGTGGTGGGCTCGGAAACCAAGAGCCAAAGCCTTCCCTCCCGGGCCCAGGCCACCGCCGCCTGAGGGGCCACCGCCTGAAGCGGCCTGGGATCGCGGAAGTTTTCCTGGCTCGGGTCAAGGGCGTACTGGCCTTCCCTGACCAGGAGGGGGCCACCCTCGAGGGCGTAGCGGAAGGGTGGATCTAGGCGGCCAAAGAGGCTTAAGGAGTCCCCTGGCCTAAGGGGGAAGGGGGGAGCCCCCTTGGGGAAGGCCAAGGCCCAGGCCCCAGGGGGAAGCTCCTGGGGGGCCTGGAGGATGGCTTGCACCCGGTCCCCCATCACCAAGGCCACCCCTTCCCCTTCCCGCCCCACGGGGCCGGGGACGGTGTAGGCGGTGTAGCGGGCGCGAGAGGTGTTAATCCCCACCCGCACCTGCTCCCCATTGGGGCCTCTTACCACCGCCTCAAACTTGGGAAATCCTATAAAGAAACTGAAGCTATCCCACAGGAGGGCCACCCGGCCATAAGGGTAGGAGACCGTCACCCCATCCTGCACCCAAAGGCCTATAGGGGTGCCGCTTTTGGGGTCAAAGTAGCCCCCGTTGAGGACCGCTAAGGCGTCCTTGGCCAAGTCCTTGGGCAGGGCCCTTGCCCCAGGCCGACCCACGGGGATGAGCCTTCCACGTTCCGCCTCCACCAGGTAGAGCCTTAAGGGTTCGGGGGCAAAGGCCCAGACCTCCCGGTAGCGGATTCCGGGGGCCAGGGGTTCGGCCACCTCCGGCTCCAGGAGGTACAGGTCCAGGACGAGCCGAGGGGGGTTTTCCAAGGGGAAAAGCCGGTAAGCCAGGAGCTTGCCCTTGGCCAAGAAGCCAAGCTCTGTGCCCGTGGGCAGAAGCCGAACGTTTGCCTCCACCCCTTTGGGCCAGGGGATGCGGAGCGCCCCCAAGGCAAGGTAGGGGAGAAGGAGGGTGAGGCGTTCGCGTTCTTGGGAAGCTTGGGGTGGGCCAGGGTGGGGTTGGGTTAAGTCCAGGACCAGGCGGAATCCTCGCCCTTGAAGAGCAAACCGCACCCCCGCTTCCGGCGTGCGGAAGTATCCCAAGGACTTCAGGGCCTCGAGGGGCACCCTTTCCCCCTCGGGTGGGGGGAGGCTGGCCTCCCAGGGTTCGGCCCAGCCCACCCCCGGCACATACACGAGCCGCACCCCTCCCCCCTCGTAGACCCAGGCCCCGTTCTCCTCCCGGAAGGAAAGGCCAAAGGTGGCGGCGGAAAGCAGGGTCTGGGCCAGGGAACAGGAGAAGAATAGGAGAAGGGCCAGTCCCTTCCTCCAGGGAATGCCGCTAAGCCTCATCCCTCCATGGGAGCAGATGGCGGTGAGAAAGCGCTTAGAGAAAAGGGGGGTGTGGGGGGCTATAATCCCCCGGTCTAAGACCGGGGATACATGGACCCCCCACGTGCCCCGCAGGAGCACATGGCATGGTGGGGGGCAGATGTGTGGTACAATCTCCTTGGGGACAGCGTTCCCCGTGGACCTTGAAACTTGGAGTAGGGGGTTCCATCGGGTAGTCCGATGGGTAAAACTCCAAACGAACACCCGTGGCAGTGCTTGAGCATTGCGCTCGCCTGCCGATACGGAGTCAAGGTTTTTCTGGGCTCGGACGGAGCCTTCGGGGATAGGTGCTCCAACCTAGAACCGAGAAGCCCCGTTCTTCAGAACGGGGAGTCGTCACAAAGCGTTTATCCTTTCACCACAATGAGGGGCCTTAAGCGGGCCACCTTCTTGCCGATCCCTGCCCCCTGGACCGCCTCCACCACCACGGAAACATCCTTGTAGGCCTCGGGCATCTCCTCGTCCACGGTGGCCTTGGTGGCCGCCCGCACCAATATGCCTCTTTCTGCAAGCTCCTTCACCAGGTTGCGCTCCCTGGCCACCCTCTTGGCCTGGTGGCGGCTCATCTTGCGCCCGGCCCCGTGGCAGCTGGAGCCGAAGGACACCGCCATGGCCTTTGCCGTCCCCGAAAGCACGTAAGAATAGCGGCCCATATCTCCCGGCACCAACACGGGCTGGCCCACGCGCCGGTACTCCAAGGGGATTTCCGGGTGCCCTGGTCCGAAGGCCCGGGTAGCCCCTTTGCGGTGCACCAGGACCCTTTTTCCCCTGTGCTCCTCAAACTTGGCGTTGTTGTGGGCCAGATCATAGAGGACCCTTAGGCCATGCTCCCTTGGGGGAAAACCCACCACCTCAAAGGCTTCCCGCACGAAGTGGGTGATGAGCTGGCGATTGGCGAAGGCAAAGTTGGCGGCGGCGGCCATGGCCTGGAGGTAGTCCTGGCCCTCTGGGCTCTTGATGGGGGCTGCGGCCAGCTGCTTGTCCACCAGTTCTATGCCGTAGCGGGAGGCAACTTTAAGGAATCTTTCCACATAATCCTGGCAGACCTGGTGGCCCAAGCCCCGGCTTCCCGTGTGGATGAGGACGGTGATCTGGTTAGGGAAAAGACCGAAAGCATCTGCGGCCTCCTCATCATAGATTTGATCCACATACTGCACCTCCAGGAAGTGGTTCCCACTCCCTAGGGTGCCGATCTGGGGGGCTCCCCGCTCAAAGGCCCTATCCGAAACCTTGTCGGGGTTGGCCCAGGGAAGGCGGCCCTCTGACTCAATGAAGCGGAGGTCCTCCGGGTAGCCGAAGCCCCGGCGGATGAGCCAGCCCGCCCCCTCCTTGAGGATTTCCTTGAGCTCTTTCTTGCTGAAGCGCACGTCCTTGCGCTCGCTCCCCACCCCCGAGGGGATGAGGCGGTAGAGGGTATCGGCCAGCTCCCGTTGCCGGGGGAGGAGGTCTTCCAAAGTGAGAGAGGAGGCCAGGAGGCGTACCCCACAGTTAATGTCAAAACCCACCCCTCCAGGGCTCACCACCCCGCCCTCCTCCGGGTCAAAGGCCGCCACCCCGCCGATGGGAAAGCCGTAGCCCCAGTGGATGTCGGGCATGGCTAAGGCGGGCTCCACGATCCCCGGCAGGGTGGCCACGTTCATGAGCTGCTGCAGGGAGGCGTAGTTTTCCCCCTCGAGGTCCTTAAGAATCTCCTCCGAGGCGAAGAAGACCGCATCCACCCGCATCTTCCCCTGACGGGGGATGCGGTAAGTGTAGGGGGCGATTTTCTCAAAGCGCATGGCGCCCTCCGTGTGTTGGCCCTGCGGGCCAAGCAACCCAAAGCAAAAGGCCGGGCTTTTGGGCCCGGGCTTATCTTAAGGTTACCGCATTATGCAGTATGCGTCAAGGCCATACAGGCCTAAGGGGCCTTCGGGGGTTCGGAGAGGGGGGTAACCTCCAAGTTATCCAGGTACAGCACCAGGTCGGGGTCGTGGACCCCAAAGCCCAATCCCCCTTGACGGAAGTCGGGGTCTTGCCAGGAGAGGAGTTCTGTCCCGTCCATGCTGAACCGCACCTCCCCCGTGGCCCGAGCCAGGATGGTAAAACGGTGCCACTGGGTATCCGTAAGAAATCGCCGTCCGGCTTCCCTCAGCTCAGGCCTTTTCGCTACCACCTGTCGCTGTTCCCCGAGAACTTTGGTGAGTTCTAGACCATCCCTGCCAAAGAGGAACTCCAAGGCTCGGGCTCCCGTGGAGTCCACATATACCCAAAGGCGGAAACCAGCAGAGCCCCAGTAGAAATTCCCCAAAGACTTCACTTCTAGGCGAACCTGGTAGTCAGTCCAGTTCCTCGCACCTGTTGTGAGAAAGGCACCACCAAACCATGCCAGACGGACGGCCCGGGTTATGGCGTTCTGGGGATTCAGGGCTTCCGTGATGGTGAAGCGGGCTTCCTTTCCCCCCAGTAGACCATACAGGTTGGGAGCCACCGCCGTCAGGACGGCACCCACCGGGTAGGACTCAAAGTCGTCGGCGAAAGGCAGCGGGTTGCCTGGGAGCACCCATTGGGGAACCGTAACCGGAACTTTTCCCACGTCCACTTGGGGCAAGGGCACGGTGGGTTCAAGGACCAGTCTGGGAGCGCAGGATACCAATAAGGCTAAGCCCCCTAAGAGAAACCAACCTCCTAAGAGAAACCAACCTCGGGCCATACCTACCTCCTTTTTGTCCAGCATAGCATCCCTTTCCCCTCTTTGTCCACGGATGGAAGGCGCCTGCGGTAAAATCCCCCTGTGCCCGGCCTGGCCTTCGCCCTGGAAACCCACCCTGGCCTGAAGCGTCCCAAGAATGAGGACGCCTTGGGCCACGCCCTCACCCCCTGGGGTGGGGTCTTCGTGGTGGCGGACGGGATGGGAGGGCACCGCACGGGGGAGGTGGCGGCCAGGCTGGCGGTGGAGGTCATTTTGAGCCACCTGCAGGGGATGGAGCCCAGCCCCAAAGCCTTACTTCAGGCCTTTGAAAAGGCCAACGAGCGCATTTACCAAGAAGCCCAGCGCCCCGAGAACCGGGGCATGGGCACCACCGCCACCTGCCTCCTTCTGGACCTACCCTATGCCCTGATCGCCCACGTGGGGGACTCGAGGGCCTACCTCCTCCGGAAAGGGGAGCTCACCCTCCTCACCGAGGACCATTCCTGGGTGGCGGAAAGGGTGCGCCAGGGCCTCCTAAGCCCCGAGGAGGCCAAGGCCCACCGCTGGCGCAACGTGATCACCAATGCCCTGGGTTCCTTTCCCCAGGCCCGGGTGGACCTTATGGGCCTTAAGCTGGAACCAGGGGACGTGCTTTTGCTGTGCAGCGATGGCCTTTCCGGGGTCTTGGAGGACCGTACTCTGGGGGAGGTCCTGAAGAACTTCCCCCCTGAGGAGGCGGCCAGGCGGCTTGTGGCCTTGGCCAACGAGTGGGGGGGGCCGGACAACATAAGTGCCATCGTGGTGCGCCTCCCCGAGGAGCTTCCCCAGGGGGCTCGTCCCTATGCCTTGCCCCTCGAGGCGGCGGGGGGTGCGCCGGTGCGCCTCAAGCTGGGGGAGGAGCCCGAGGAACTCCCCACCCAGGTCCTGGAACCGGAGCGCCCCCGGGTGCGCCTGAACTGGCGGGATGCCCTCCTGGTGCTCCTCTGGGTGGTGGTGGTGGCTTACATCCTGCTGGGCTACTTCAAAAGGCCTTAGACCTGCTAAACTCCTAGGGGTATGGAGCGGACCTTTGTCATGGTGAAACCCGATGGCGTGCGCAGGGGTTTGGTGGGGGAGATCCTTGCCCGCTTTGAGCGGAAAGGCTTTCGCATCGTGGGGCTCAAGCTTGTCCAGATCTCCCAGGAGCTGGCGGAAAGGCATTACGCCGAGCACCGGGAGAAACCCTTCTTTCCTGGGTTGGTGAGCTTCATCACCTCGGGCCCTGTGGTAGCCATGGTCCTGGAAGGGCCCAACGTGGTGGCCGAGGTACGGAAGATGATGGGGGCCACCCACCCCAAGGACGCCCTTCCGGGCACCATCCGTGGGGACTTCGCCACCACCATTGACGAGAACGTGATCCACGGCTCGGCGAACCTCGAGGATGCCGAGCGGGAAATCGCCCTTTTCTTTCGTTCGGAGGAGCTTCTTTAGACCCATCCCTACCCGGGCTTTAGGCTGGGCCCTAGGGAAGCGTGATGCCTAATGCCACCCTACCTTGGCTTGCGTCAGGGTGGGGTGGCATAACCTGAGGCCCAGGTTTATTCACCGCTTTCCGGGGCGGAAGGGAGGCTTGGCGCCCTTAGGCGTTCCCAGGGGAAGTCGTCCAGGGGATAAAAACGGTCTGCCTGTTGGGCTAGGCGGTGGGAGGAAAGGGCGTGGAAGGTGGTGTTCTCCACCTGCTTGCCCATATCCTGGACCACCCTGACCACCTCGGCGAAATCCCCGTCTCCGGAGACCAAAACCGCCACGTCGTAGGCGTCGGCATAGGCCAGGCGCAGGATGTCAATGGCGATCTGGATGTCCACCCCTTTTTCCACGAACCCCTCGGCCCGCCTTTCCAGCCGGCCCAGGCGCACGGCCACATAGGGCACCCGCTTCAGGTAGTTGAGAAAGCTCTGGTGGGCCTTGGCGGCGGGGTCTTCCGGGGGTAGGGGGGCGTTGTAGTAGTAGGCGCGGAGGAGCTTGCGTCCGGCGGTCAGAAGGGTAATGAACTCCACAAAGTTTAGCCGATAATCCGATCCTAGGTGTTGCACCAACCCTTTATACAGGTTGGAGCCGTCGATAAATATCGCTACCCTTTCCATAATACTCCCGCCCCTTTACGGGCTCTTTCAGTTTAGCCCAGGCGGGTGAGAAAGTTTATAGCCCACCGCTCCTATGGAGCAGTGGGGGAAGGGATATACACCACACGTAGCCCTTTTGGGCGGGGCTATCCTATCACGGTTTTCCCATGAGCGCAAGATGAGGGACAAAAGAACCCTTAGGGACGTATTTTTTCCGTTTCCGCGTACACGTCGCGGAAGACCCCAGGGATGGGAGCGTGGGGTTTGTGCACCCGGACCCGGACCGCCTCGAGGCGGGGGAAAGCCTTTAAGAGCTCCTCCGCCAGGTGGTCCGCCAGGGCCTCTATGAGGTAAAACCGCCGGTGGCGCACCGCCTCCTCCACCAGGGCATAGACGGCGGCATAGTCTACGGTTTCCTCTAGCCGGTCCCCCTTGCCCTCAAAGGGTACCCTCAGCCAGAGGTCCACCACGAAACGGGCCCCCAAGCGACCTTCCTCGGGCTTTACCCCATGCCGGCCATAGAACTCCAGACCCAAAAGGGCGATCTCTCCCACGTCTACCCCCAAAGGGCATGCCAAACAGCCAGGGCCTCCCGGTGGGCGGCCACGTCGTGGACGCGAAGGATCCTGGCCCCCTTCATGGCGGCAAAGAGGTGGGCGGCCACAGAACCAAAGACCCTTTTTGCGGGCTCCTCCACCCCCGTAAGCTCCCCGATGCTCCGCTTGCGGGAAAGCCCCACCAAAACGGGATGGCCCAGGGCCACGATTTCCTCCAGGCGTTTGAGGAGGGCGAGGTTGTGTTCCAAAAGTTTCCCAAAGCCAAAGCCTGGGTCCAGGACCACCTGGGGAACCCCGGCCCTTAGGGCCTTTTCCGCCTGGGCCTTCAGAAAAGCCTTTACCTCGGCCACCACATCCCCATAACGGGCATAGGCCATCATGGCCTTGGGATCGGGCACGGGCATGTGCATGACCACCGCGGCCACGCCAAACCGGGCGCAAAGGGCCACCATGCGCTCGTCCCGGAGGCCCGTGACGTCGTTGATGAGGTGGGCGCCTAGCCGTAGGGCCTCCGCCGCCACCTCGGGCTTGCGGGTGTCCACGCTCACCGGCACCCCCAGCTCCAGGACCGCTTCCAAAACCGGAAGAAGCCGCCTTTTTTCCTCTTCCAGGGGTACGGGCTCCGCCCCGGGCCGGGTGGACTCGGCCCCCAGGTCCAGGAGATCCGCTCCCTCCGCCACCAGGGTCTTGGCCCTTTCCAGGGCCCTTTCCGGATCCAGGTAGAGGCCGCCATCGGAAAAGGAATCGGGGGTGAGGTTGAGGATGCCCATGACCCGGGGGCGGGAGAGGTCCAGGGTGCGGTCGCGAAGCCAAAGCACGCAAGGATTATATTGGGGCCAGGGGGTGAAGCATGCGCCTGTTGGCTGCGGTGGACCTGGGAGAGGAGTTGGAGGTGGTGGTGGACAGCGCCCGTTTTCTTCAGGAGGGGCTCGGCATCCCCGCGGAGCTGCTCCACGTGGTACCCACCCCTTACTTTGAGGCCCTTGCCCGTCGGCTTCCCCACCTAAAGCCCAGGTTGGAGGAAACCCTAGGCCTGGTGGAGGTGGAGGCGCAAAAGGCCCTGGCTGCCACTGGGCTTAGGGCCCGGGTGCTCCGGGGTTTTCCTGCTCAGGTGGTGGCGGGGGAGGCGTTGAAAAGCCGGTTGGTCATCCTTGGGCAGCGGGGGACGGGGGCCCTCGAGGTCCTGGCCCGGGGGGGGCTTGCCCGCTACCTCTTGCACCGGGGGGAGGTGCCGATGCTGCTTCTGCCCAAGGCCCTAACCCAGGTGCGACGCATTGCCGTGGGCCTGGACGAAAGCCCCGCAAGCCTCAGCGCCTTTAGGGTGGCCGAGGCCTGGGGGAAGGCCTTAGGGGCAGAGGTGTTTGCCCTGCACCTGGTGAGCGGGGAAGGGGGGTGTTGCTTCCCCACCTACCTGGACCCCAGGGGCCTGGCCCTGGCCCAGGTTTTGGAGAGGGCCAAGACCCACCTGGAGGCTCTCCTGCAGGCCTCCGGGGTGGTGGAGGTCAGCAAGGGGGAGGAGGAGCTGGACCTGATGCGGCTGGCCCAGGCCCGGGAGGCCGATCTTCTGGTGCTGGGTTCCAAGGCCAAGAGCACCTGGCGCCACCGGCTTGGGCGCATGGTGGAGGTGCTCTCCAGCCAAAGCTCTATGCCCCTTCTGGTGGTTCCCGAGGCTACCCTCTGGTAAGGTGAGGCCCATGCGCCATGGGCCTGGCTGGCTCCTTTCCCTTTCCGCCTACTGGTTCGCCACCAGCTTCAAGTGGTTCCTGGTCCTCCTGGTGATCCTGCCCGCCAAGGTGGCGGAGCTTTCCCCTCCCGAGGAGAAGGCCTCGAGGCTGGGGTTTCTCTTCGCCCTGGGGGCGGTGATGGCCATATTGGGCCCCCCCGTCATGGGCTACTTCTCGGATCGCCTGGGGCGGAGGAAGCCCTTTCTCCTTTCGGGAAGCCTTCTCACCGCCTTGGCCCTCCTCCTTTTGGTCCATGCGCCCAGCTACCTCTGGCTTCTCCTGGCCTACCTGCTTTTGCAGGTGGCGGATGACCTGGCCACGGGCCCCTATTCCGCCCTCATCCCCGACCTGGTCCCCCGAAGGGAACGGGGTGCCGCCTCGGGGTACATGGGGCTGTTGCAGGTTTCCGGCCAGATCCTCGGGGGTGCGGTGGGCTTCCTTTTCCCCTTGGCCTTTCAGGCGTACCTGGCGGCCCTCCTGAACTTGGCGGGGGCGGGCTTAAGCCTGCGGGTCATCCCCGACCAACCCCTAAAGGCCAACCCCAGGCCCTTTTGGGCCGCCATGGCCAGGCCCTGGACGGATCGGGACTTTCTTTTGGTCTACCTCACCCGCTTCCTGGTGATGCTGGGGTTTTACCTGGCCCAGACCTATCTCCAGTATTACCTGGCGGACGTGGTGCGGACTTTCCACGCCCTAGGGCGGGCCCTCACCCAGGAGCCCTTCCAGGCGGTGGCCCTTTTGGGCCTCCTCATCTCCTTGGGGGCCGCTTTGGCCAGCATCCCTGCGGGCTGGGCTTCGGACCGGCTCGGGCGCAAGCCCCTCATTTACCTTTCGGGGGTTGGCCTGGGCCTATTGATGCCCTTCATCCTCCTTTTTCCCCGCTATGAGGTCATGCTTTTCTTATCCCTCTTCTTTGGCCTTTTCTATGGGGTCTACCTGGCGGTGGACTGGGCCTTGGTGGCGGATGTGCTTCGCGACCCCGAGGCCCACGCCACCGACATGGGCCTGTGGCAGACCTCCATCGTGGTGCCCCAGGTGCTGGCAGGGGCCTTTGGCCGCCCCTTGGACCTCCTGAATGCCCGGGAAGAGGGTCTTGGTTACCTGGTGCTCTTTTCTCTCGCAGGGGCCCTCTTCCTCCTGGGGGCCTTTCTGGTGGCCCCCATTCGGCGGGTGCGGTAAGTGGGCCCGGCGTTGACCAGGCTAGCGTCTCTTTGTAGGATGGGGCGGGTTTCAAGGGGGGTTGGGAATGCGGCTTCTCCTAGGTCTTTCTAGAGCCATAGATGCCCTTACCGAGGTGGTGGGAAAGGTAACCGTGTGGCTGGTGCTTTTGGTGGCCCTCCTTTCCGCGGGTAACGCCATTATGCGCTACGGCTTCAGCTACAGTTCCAACGCCTACCTCGAGGCCCAGTGGTACATGTTCAGCCTCATCTTCCTCCTGGGCGGGGCCTACGCCTTGAAGCACAACGCCCACGTGCGCATTGACCTCGTCTTTGGTCGCTTCTCCAGGCGCACCCAGGCTTGGATTGACGTGGTGGGGACGGTGTTTTTCCTCCTGCCCATGGCCGTGGGGGTGATCTACCTCTCCTGGCCTTGGGCCCAGAGCTCCTTCCTGGGGAGGGAGATGTCCCCCGACGTGGGCGGTCTTCCCCGCTGGCCCATCAAGCTGGCCCTGCCCTTGGGGTTTGCCCTGCTGGCCCTGCAGGGCATTTCTGAGCTCATCAAGCGCCTCGCCTACCTCACGGGGCATCTGCAACTCCAAGAGGAGGAACGGGAGGTGCTGGAATGAACCTGGAAAGCCTCATGCCCCCCCTGATGTTTTTGGCCTTGGTGGTGTTCTTGCTCTCCGGCTACCCTGTGGCCTTCTCCTTGGGGGCGGTGGGCATCGTGTTTGGCTTTTTGGGCATAGCCTTGGATATCTTTCCTGCCCCCCTCCTGAAGGCCATGCCCGACCGGATCTTCGGCATCATGTCCAACCAGCTCCTCCTGGCCGTTCCCTTCTTCACCTTCATGGGGATCATCCTGGAGAAAAGCGGCCTGGCCGAAGACCTTCTGGACACCATGGGGAAGCTCTTCGGGCCCCTTAGGGGGGGCTTGGCCCTAAGCGTGGTCTTTGTGGGGGCCATCCTGGCGGCCACCACGGGTGTGGTGGCCGCCAGCGTCATGGCCATGGGCCTTATCTCCTTGCCCATCATGCTCAAGTACGGATATAACCCCCGGCTAGCTAGCGGGGTTATCCTGGGCTCGGCCACCCTGGCCCAGATCATCCCCCCCAGCGTGGTCCTCATCGTGCTTTCGGACCAGCTTGGGGTTTCCGTGGGGGATATGTACAAGGCGGCCCTGATTCCCGCTGGGCTCACCGTGGGCCTTTACTTTCTTTACGTGATCTACGTGGCCCTTTTCCGTCCCACATGGGCCCCAGCCCTTCCCCTCGAGGCCCGCCCCGATGCCGGCAAGGAAGCCCAGGCGGCCTTTGCCTTGCTCTCCTACCTGCTCGTGGGGGTGGGGGCCTATGCCGTAGGGCGCTTTTTGCCTGCCTGGGCGGAGTGGCTGGAGGTCCTCCTGGCCTTGGGGGTCTGGTCCCTGGTGCTCCTTCCTTGGATCCGGAAAAACCCCCTTCTCAGAAGGGCCCTTCTTTCCATGGTGCCCCCCCTGGTCCTCATCTTCCTGGTCTTGGGCACCGTGCTCATCGGCCTGGCTACCCCCACCGAGGCCGGGGCCATGGGGGTGGTGGGGGCTTTGATCCTGGCGGCTTTGAACAGGAGGCTTTCCTTTAAGGTCCTCTACGGGGCCATGGAGGGCACGGCCAAGCTCACGGCCTTCGTCATCTTCATCCTCATCGGTTCCACCCTCTTCAGCCTGGTCTTCCGGGGGGTGGATGGGGACCTTTGGGTGGAGGGCTTCCTCACGGGCCTCCCGGGGGGCGAGGTGGGGTTCATCCTTTTCGTGATGGTGCTGGTGTTCCTGCTGGGCTTCTTCATAGACTTCTTTGAGATCGCCTTCATCGCCTTGCCCCTTTTGGCCATCGGGGCCGAGGCCTTGAACATAGACAAGCTCTGGTTCGGCCTCCTGGTGGGGGTGAACCTGCAGACCTCCTTCCTCACCCCACCCTTCGGCTTCGCCCTCTTCTACTTGCGGAATGTGGCCCCCAAGGAAGTAAAGACCGCGGATATCTACCTGGGGGGTATTCCCTTCATCGGGCTACAGCTTCTGGTTCTCCTCTTCGTTTACTTCATGCGGGAACCCATCCTGCGCTTTGTGAGCGGTATGGGTTTTGGGGGGTAGGCCCTAGACTGGGGGTATGGACCTGACCCACTTCAAGGACGGGAAGCCCCACATGGTGGACGTGACGGCGAAAGCGGCCACCTTCCGCACCGCCACCGCCGAGGCCTACGTGGAGCTCACGGAGGAGGCCCTGGCCGCCTTGGAAGGGGGCGGGGTGGGGAAGGGGGATCCCCTGATGGTGGCCCAGCTTGCGGGCATCATGGGGGCCAAGAGGACCTCGGAACTCATCCCCCTCTGCCACCCCTTGCCCCTCACCGGGGTGGAGGTGAGGGTGGAGCTGGAAAAGGAGGCCAAAAGGGTACGCATAGAGGCCACGGTGCGCACCAAGGCGGAGACCGGGGTGGAGATGGAGGCCCTCACCGCCTGCGCCGTGGCGGCCCTCACGGTTTACGACATGCTGAAGGCGGCCTCCAAGGGGCTCGTCATCTCCCGGGTGCAGCTTCTCTACAAGGCAGGGGGGAAGAGCGGGGAGTGGCGGCGGTCCGGGACCCCATAATACCCCAGGGGTGTATACTTGGGCCATGCGCGTGGCCATCGCCCTAGCCAAAAACGATGACCAGAAGGTGTACCCGGGCCCCTTTGGGCATGCCCCTCGCTTTGCCATTTACGAGCTTGGGCAGGGAGGGGAGGCGCACCTCCTCGAGGTCCGGGAAAACCCTTACGCCGCCATGGAAGGCGGCAGGAAGCACGAGCTCATGCGGGAGCTTCTTGGGGATGTGGACCTGCGGGTGGGGGCCCGTTTTGGCCACGGGGGGTCCATGGGGGCCTTCCCCATGGCGGAGCGCCTGGAGGTGGGGCCGGTCAGCGTGGCCGAGGCCCTAAACCGGCTTAAGGCCCGCTGAAATAGCGCTTTAGGAGCTCCCGGGCTTCGGGCGGCAGGGGGGTGCGCTCCAGGTACACCTCTACCCCTCGGCGCACCTCCTCGGGCGGACGCCCTTCCCCCCAAGGGGAGGGAAGGTCCTGGCCGCTTCCCTCGCGGCCTGGTCCCAAGAGCCCTTCCCTCTGACCGGTGGCCTCGGGAAAGGGCAAAGGGACGGGAGCCTCCACCTTTGGGGAAGGCCCTGAGGTGCCCGGGGTGGGGGTGCCCGCCCCCTGAGGCTTTCCCGGTTCCTGCTGGGAAAGGCCCGGACTGGTCCTCGATCCCCCTTGCCCGTCTGTGGGCGCTGGAGTTCCCCCCTCCCCTGGGGCCTGAGGGGAAGCCTCGGGCGGGGTCAGGGAAGGTTCCTGGGGGCTAGGCCCTGGGGCTTGGCCATCTTGGGGGGTTGGGGCGGGTTGGCTCTGGCCGGTTTCCGTCCCTTGGGGGTTTCCTGGGGAATCCGGGGCTGGGGTGGTCTTCCCGGGTGAGGACCCAGGCCCTTCGGCCGGTTTACCCCTATCCGGGGAGTCCTGGGGGGTTGCAGGGCGCTCGAGTCCGGGAACGAACCCGAAGGGGTGGGCTTCCCTGGGGGGAAACCCCGCCCACGAGGCCAGGGCCAAGGCCAGGAGGACCAGGTAGCCGACGAGCAAGCCCAGGGGAAAGGGGGGAAGGGGGATCTGCACCTTGCGGGCCTCCTGCCAAAGCCGCTCCTCCCCATAGGCCAAGGCGGTGGGATAGGCCAGGCTGGCCCGGGCGATTTCCCGTAGCGCCCGCCCTTCCCAAAGCCGGGCGGGAAGCAGAAAGGGCAGGAGGGAGGCCAAGGCGAAAAAGGGGTGCAAAAGGCCAAGGAGGGCCAAGGGGATGGCCAAGAGGAACCGGTAGCGCCAAGCCAGGCGCCTTGCGTAGAAAAGGTGGAACCCAGGCTCCACGACAAATCCATTATCCCCACTTCTGGGGTGGGAAAAGGTGGCCCGGGGCCTAAAGGCCCCGGGGGGAGGGAGTACGCCGGTCTACTTGACCGGGGGACGGGACTTGAGGACCTCCTGGGGGGACCTGGCCTTGGCCCTTTGCGCCTTCACCTCCTCGGGGCTGATGGGCTTGGCCTTGGATTTGGCAAAGGTGGTGAGGATGTAGTTCAAGAGATTAGCCACCTCCGGGTCCTTAAGCTGGCGGAAGGGGGGCATGACCCCGTTATAGGTCTTTCCCTCCACCGTCAGGCTTCCTTGGAGGCCGTAGAGGACTACCCGGATCAGGTATTCCCGGCCCCCCTTAGCCTGGACCACCTTGTCCAGATGGGTGAGGGGAGGGAAGGCTCCGGGAACCCCCTGCCCATTGGCCAGGTGGCAACTTTGGCAGTTGGCGGAATAGAGCTTGGCCCCAGGGCTTTGCGCCAGGGCTAGGGAACCCAAAAATACCAACAGAATAAGCCCGCGCTTCATGGTTCCATGATAGGGAACTTCCCTTCCTTAGGCCAGGGGCATTTGTCCTAGGCCTTTGGGGAGGTGGGCGCACCGGGGGTCCGAGGCCAGGTGGTCCCCGGTTTCCGCCCAGGCGCGGGCCCGGCTTCCCCCGCAAACCTCCCGGTACTCGCAGACCCCGCACTTGCCCTTAAGGAGGGCTTTGTTGCGAAGCTCCAGGAAGAGGGGGCTATGCCGGTAGATCTCCAGAAGGGGCTTCTCCCGCACATTCCCAGCGGAAAGGGGCAGGAAACCGGAGGGGTAGACCTCCCCCGTGGAGGAAACGAAAACGAAACCAAAGCCGTCGGAGAGGTGCACCCCCCGGCCCTCCCCCACCAAGGCCCCGTCCTCACCCCCTTCCCGTCTCCGGCGCTCCAGGGCCACCCGGCGGAACATGGGGCCTTCCGTGGTGCGCACCTTAAAGGGGTAGCGGCGGGAAAGGTCGTAAAGAAGGTGCATCACCTCCTCGTATTCTTGGGGGGAAAGCTGCTCTAGAAGCGCTCCCCGGCCCACAGGAACCAGGAAGAACACCTCCCAGGTGGCCACCCCTTTCGCCGCCAGGATCTCGGCGATGCCGGTGAGTTCCCCCTTGGTCCTCCGGGTCACGGTGGTGTTCACTTGGGTCATGAGGCCCACCTCCCGGGCCCATTCCAGGGCCTTAAGGGCCCGGGCAAAGGTGCCGGGAACGCCCCGGAAGCCATCGTGGCTTTCCGGTGTGGCCCCGTCCAGGGAGATGGCCATCTGGTGGACGGAAAGCTCCTTGAAGCGGGCCACCACCTCCCGGGTGAGCCGGGGGGTGACGGCGGGGGTGATGCCCACCTTGAGGCCCAGGCGTTTGGCCTCCTCCAGGAGGAGAAACAGGTCGGGCCGGGCCAAAGGGTCACCCCCCGTGGGCAGGAGGATGGGCTTCGGGGTGTAGCTGGCCAGCTCCTCCAAGAGCCTTAATCCCTCCTCGGTGGTGAGCTCCCCGGGCAAGGGGTCGGGTACCGCCGACGCCCGGCAGTGCTGGCAGGCGAGAAGGCAGGCCCGGGTCATTTCCCAGGCCACCAGGAGGGGGAAGCGGTGCAGGTCGGGTTTCATGTCCAAAGCATGGGCCCTCGAGGCGGGGGCAGATGTCCCTAGCGGGGGAGGGTGAGGCGGTAGGTGAGGGTGCGGGTTTCCTGGGGTTTCAAGGCCAGTTCCAGGCGGTACCCCTGGGGAAGGAGGCTGGCCCCGGGGAAGTCCAGGCGGAAGGGCTGGGGGAAGGTTTCCGAGAGGAGGAGGGTGATGGGGTAGGGGTAGGGGTTTTTGAAGCGGGTTTCCACCCGGTAGGTGGCTTCTTTTTCGCTTTGGCCCAGCAGGCTCACCGTCCGTTCCAGCCGGCCCTCCAGGTCCCGTCCCAGCCACACCTCTGCCACCTCCCCCTCAGGGGTAGCGGGAAGCACGGCCTGCCCCAGGAAGAAGCCTTCCTCCACCACCTCCAAAGTCCCCGGCGCCAGGGGGAAGGGGGCCTTGAAGCGGTAGCCCCGTTCCAGGGCCAAAAACCTGTCCGTGCGAAAAGGCCCCTGATAGCGAAGAAGCCGGCTGGGGTCCACCCGGGCCTTGAGGGCGGGGATCTCCGTGGTCCCAGGTTCTAGCCTTCTGGCTGGGAGCCCATAGCGGAAGAGGCCAAAAGGGCTTTCCCCTAAAGGAGCGGCCTCCGCAAGAGCCCGCATGGGTAGGCCCTTGGCCTCGGCCAAGCCCAGCAGGGGGGCCTCCCCCGCGAGAAGGGTGAGCTTTCTGGCCTCCATGGGCCCTCCCTCCAGCCTAAGCCGGGCCCAGAGGGTGAGGGTGGCCCCTTCCAGGGTGTAGAAGACCTCCCCGGAAAGCCCGGTGTAGAGGTAGCGCAAGGTGGCGGGGCCCTCTCCTTGGTAGCGGAAGAGGACCGCTCCGCCTTGGTAGACGCGCTCTATCTCTTCCACGCCGAGAAGCCTGAACGACCCCGGTACCACCCGGGTAAGCCTCTCCCCGCCCAGGTAGACCCAGGCCCCAGGGGGAAGGACCACAGGTTCTTTAATCTCCGCAAAGCCCGGGTAGACCACCACCTCCTGGGCCAGGGTGGAAAGGCTTAGGAGAACGAGGGCTAAAAGCCTTTTCATACCCCTAGTCTAAGGGCCAAGGCCTCCACTTCCTTCCGGGAGAGGGGTTTACCATGGCCCACATAGACCTTCTCCGCCCCCAGGTCCAGGATTTTGCGCACCGTCCTTTTGGCCAAGGCGTGATCCTCGTTGATGAACCGGGGGGGAAGGCCGTGGCCCCTTAAGGCGTCTCCGGCGAGGAGGAGGCCATCCCGGAAAAGCCCCACCTGCCCTAGGGTGTGGCCGGGAAGCGCCACCACCCTCCACCCCAGGATCTCCTCCCCTTCCTCCACCGGCCTTAAGGCCTCCCGGGGAAGGGGTGGGGCCAGGTTGGCCAACCAGGAGCCCAAGAAGGGGATGGGCAAGGGGGGCCTGGGCTTTTCCTTAAGGAGATACGGCCACTCCCGGGGATGGGCCAGGATGGGAAGGCCAAACCTTGCCCAAAGGGCCCGGGCGCCGCCCGCGTGGTCCAGGTGGTGGTGGGTGAGGAAAAGGAGCCTGGGGGGTTCCTGGAGAAGTCTAAGAAGTCTTCCCGCCTCCCAAGGGAGCCCGGCATCCACCAGGAAATACCCCCCTTCTGCGGGAAGGCGATAGAGGTTGGCGGCAAAGCGCAAGGTCTCAGGCCCGCTCATGGAGGGGAAGGATGCCCATCTCGGCCAAGGCTTCCCGGATGCCCCGGGCGTCTATGCCCGCCTGGCGGTGGAGGCTCGGGATAGGACCATGTTCAAAGAAGCGGTCGGGAAGGGCTAGGACCTTCACCTCGGGCTTTAAGCCCATCTCGTTAAGGGCCTCGAGGACCGCGCTGCCAAACCCCCCCATCCCCTGGTGGTCCTCCACGGTGAGGAGCTTGTAGCGGGCAAGCGCCTTTAGCATCTCCCGGTCCAGGGGCTTGAGGAAGCGGGCGTTCACCACCCCAATCCGGGGGTCGTCTTGGGCGGCCTCGAGGGCGTACCGCAAGGTCTTGCCAAAGGCCAGGATGTAAACCTCGGTGCCCTCCTTGAGCACCTCCCACCGGCCCCAGGCCATCTCCGGCCAGCTGCCCTCGGGAACCCGCTCCACATTGTCCCGGGGGTAACGGATGGCCACTGGGCCCCCGATCTCCAGGGCCTTTTTCAGCATGGCCCTGAGCTCCAAGGCGTCCTTGGGAGCGGCGATTTGCAGGTTGGGGATGGTGCGCAGGTAGGCGATGTCAAAGACCCCGTGGTGGGTGGCCCCATCCGCCCCCACCAGCCCGGCCCGGTCTATGGCGAAGATGACGGGAAGGCCTTCTATGGCCACGTCGTGGATCACCTGGTCGTAGGCCCGTTGCAGGAAGGTGGAGTAGATGGCCACGATGGGCTTTAGGCCCCTTAAGGCCATGCCTGCCGCCACCGTCACCGCCACGTCCTCGCAGATGCCCACGTCCAGGTAGCGCTCGGGGTGCTCCAAGGAGTAGCGCACCAGCCCCGAGCCCTCCCGCATGGCCGGGGTGAGGACAAAGAGGCGGGGTTCCAGGTGGGCCAGCTCCGTGACCGCATCCCCGAAGGCCTGGCTCCAGGAGTAGCCTTTGGAGACCTTTTCCGGCCTAAGGGGGTCAAAGCCGGAAGGCCCATGCCAGTAGATGGGGTCGGCCTCCGCCACCTTGTAGCCCTTGCCCTTCTTGGTGACCACGTGGAGGAGGGTGGGGCCCTCCAGCTCCTTCAAGTGTTCCAGGATGTGGATGAGCCCCTTAAGGTCGTGGCCATCCACGGGGCCCACGTAGCGGATGCCCCAAGCATAAAAGGGGTTTTCCTGATGGAGGATGAGCTTGGCCGCCTCCTTGGCCCGG
The DNA here is from genome assembly GCF_022760855.1 of Thermus albus. NCBI lineage: Bacteria > Thermotogati > Deinococcota > Deinococci > Thermales > Thermaceae > Thermus > Thermus albus. The sequence continues at coordinate 103,326 of NZ_JAKTNR010000004.1, read as the reverse complement.
TCCACCAGGCTGAAGAGCCTAGGGGAGATCTGTTCTAGGATGCTCCGGCCCAGCTTCTCAGCGTCCTGCACCCACTTTCTGATCTGTAGCTCCTTGAAGTACTTGTTGAGGGCCCCCACGTTTTCCGAGATGCTCATCTCGTTGTCGTTCAGAACGATGAGCATCCTCTTGCCCAGCTCCCCGATCTTGTTGAGGGCAGCCAGGGCCATCCCCCCAGTAAGGGCCCCGTCCCCAATCACCGCCACCACGTGGTAGTCCTCCCCCTTTAGGTCCCGGGCGATGGCCATGCCCAGGGCGTTGGCCAAGGAGGTGCTGGCGTGGCCGGCGGTGATGGCGTCGTGCTCCGACTCGGAGACCTTGGTGAAACCGGAAAGCCCCCCTTCCTGCCTCAGGGTGTGGAAGCGGTCCTTACGCCCGGTGACCAGCTTGTGGGCGTAGGCCTGGTGGCCCACGTCAAAAAGGATGCGGTCCTTTGGGGACTGGAAGACTCGGTGCAGGGCCAGGATGAGTTCCACCGCTCCCAAGGAGCTTGCCAGGTGGCCGCCGTTTTGCGCCGTGACCCGGATGATCTCGCTACGGATCTCCTCGGCCAGCTCCAGGAGCTCCTCGAGGCTCAGACCCTTAAGGTCCTCAGGGCTATTCACCTTGTCCAGTACCATCTTTCCCCCTAGAAGTTCTTCTCCACCAGGATGCGGCCTTCCCGGGTGCGCACCTCCCCCACCCGGGGAACGAACCAGACCTCCCGCGCATCCTGGCCGCGCTCATCCTGATACACCTGACGGATCCGGTACACCCGGAAGACCCCCGCGGGCAGGCGTACCTCCCGCTCCTCCAGCACCTCCATGGAGTAGCCCAGGCCGCCTTGGGCCAAGGGCTCCCGCCCCCCAGGGGTGAGGAGTTCCACCCGCACCGTCACCTTACCCCCCCAGCGGTAGCCCGGGCTCAGGAGGGCTTCCGGCGGGTACTCCAGGATGGGCGGGGTGAAGACCACCCGGGCCGAAGGGTCCTGGAAGCCTAAAAGCCGCACGCCAAAGGCCCCCACCTGCCGGTAGTAGACCCTATCCTCCCCCCGGCCAAAGCTTCGGTAGCGTAAGGCCTCCTGCCCCTCATAAAGGGCCGGGCCTTCCGCCCGCACCCGGTAGGGCGGGGCGGAAAGGGCTTCCCCCTCGGGCACATACACCCACTCCAGCCCCGTGGTGGCGGGGTAAAAGCCCGTTTCCTTCAGGAGAGGGCGGGCCTCCTGTGGGGTAGCCTGGGGGACGCAGGCGGAAAGGAGGAGGGCAAGGGCCATAAGGTTCCGCCTCATGATAGGGAGTTTACCCCTTAGGTCCCGTGGGCCGGCCCACACTTTTTGCCTCAGTCTAAGCATGGCCTATAGGGCGCTTCCGCAAAGGGCCCAAGCGGGGAGGGTCTAGGGGGAGTATTGGGGGTATGCGGCCTAGGCCTGGCCCAGTTCCCGCTTGAGGCGAAGGAGTTCTTCCTCCACCTCCCTGTCAGCGGATAGGGCGGCGAGCTCCTTGTCCAGGTCCTGGCCGTCCAGCTCCTTAAGGGCCTCGTGCCGGTCCTCCATGGCCAGGATGCGGGCCTCCATTTCCTCAAAGGCCTCGAGGGCCGGGTGCTGATCCAGCCGGGACTCCATGCGCCGCACGGCTTCGGCGGCCTCCACCCCCTTCTTGCGGGCGAGGAGGAGTTTCTTGCGGGCCTCCGCCTCGTCTATTTTGGCCTCCAGGGCCTTGAGCTGGGTCATGAGGCGCTCAATAAGGGCCCTTTGCTCCTCCGCCTGCTGTTTGAAGCCCTCGGCCAGGTCCAAAGCCCTTTTCCTGCGCCTAAGGGCCTCCTTGGCCAGGTCCTCGCGGCCGGCCTTAAGGGCCTCCTTGGCCTTTTCCTCCCAAAGGGAGGCTTCCTTAAGGTGGCTTTCCACCTCCCGTTCCAGGCGCTTGCCCTCGGCCATGGCGGCGGCCACCCCTTCCCGGGCCTCCCTTAAGGCCCCTTTCATGTCCTCCAGGGCCTGGTTGATGATCTTCTCCGGGTCCTCGGCCCGGCGCAGAAGGTCGCTGAGGTTGGCCCGGATGAGGCGGCTTAGACGGTCTAGTAGGTTCATGGTTGCCTCCCAAGTTGATTATGCCATGGTCCGCGGCCCTGTCCCTTGACCCATCTGGGAAAGGGGGGATAAGGTGCGGAAACGGGACCCTCTTCGGAGAGGGCGAGGGCTCCTCTCAGGGAGGATTCCCGAAGTTCATAGGGGTGATGCTATGGGGCAGGCTTGGTGGGTTGGGGTGGTGTTCCTGGGCTTGGCCCTGGCCCAGGGGCGCCTCGAGGCCGGGGTCTATGGAGTCCCTGGGGCCTTGGCCTCTACCCTGGAAGCGGGTTTCACCCTGGAGCCCGGAGAGGCCTTCCTCAGGCTCCAACTGGGACAGGAAACCCGTGGGGCCTTGGGCTTTTCCTCCAGCCTGGCCTTGGGACCCTTAGGGTATCTGGCCTATGGCCTGCAAACCGAGGCAGGAACGGGGGGGCTTGGGGGAATGGCCTTTGCCGAAGGGGGCGCCGGCCCCTTGGCCCTAGCGGTGCGGCTCGGCTACCGCCCGAAGGGGCTTTTCCCCCTGTTCCCCGAGGAGGGGGTGTTCGGCCGGCTCTCCTTGCGCTACCGGCTGGTGCCCAAGGAGGTGATGGGGTTTCTTTGGGAAGGGGGCGAGAACTCCCGGGCCGAGGTGAGCTACGCCCTGAGGGAGGGGGCCACCTACACCTTGGGGGCGGGTGTTTCCGGCCTTCCCTACCTCCTTTTGGGCTGGAAGGGGGAAGTAGGGGAGGGGATGGAGGTCCTGGACCTCTCCTTGCGCCTGGGGGGGCTAAACCGCCTGGAGGCCGGGCTTTACTTAGGGGAGGCTAGCCTTTTCCTCACCCTTTCCTATCCCTGGGCGGCTAGCCTCGGGGTGTGGCTTGGGGACCTGGGCTTGGAAGGAGGGTACAGGGAAGCCCCTTACGCCTGGGTCCGGTATGCCTGGAGGTGGCCATGAAGGCGATGTCCTGGGGAATCCTGTTGGTGCTGGCGACGGCCTTGGCCCAGTCCGTGGGCGAGATCCTGGACCGGGTGGAGAAGAACCTGCAAGACCCCTGGCAGGCGGTGGTGCAGGGCGAGATCCAGGGGCCTGCGGGCCGGGAGGAGCTCCGGGCCCGGGTCCTGGCCATCCCCAAGGAGAACCTTTTCCGCATAGAGTTTCAAAAGCCTGGCTCCTTGGAGGGCAACTTCACCGTGATCACGGAAAAAGAGGTCTGGAACTACCTCTACCTCACCAACCAGCTCGTCATCAGCCCCAAGGAGAAGGCCCAGGTGCAGGGCTTGGGGTTTAGCCCTCAAGGCCTTGGGGACCTCGTGGCCCTTTCCCAGCGGGTGAGCCTGCGCCTTGTGGGGGAGGAGCGCCTGCCGGAGGGCATGGCCTGGAAACTTGTGGGCCAGGCCCAGGAGGGCCAGGGCTTCGCTAGCCTGGAGCTTTACATCTTGAAGGCGGACCCTAGGCCCGTGCGCTTCCTCTTCCGGGATGAGGCGGGGAAGGTTCTGGCGGACCTTAGGGTGGTGGAGTTCAAGCGGACCCCTTTGCGCCCCCAGGACCTCAAGCGCTACCCCAAGGACGCCCAGGTGCTGCGCCGCTAGGGTTCGGCGTAGAGGAGGGTAGAGAGGTACTTCCAGCCCCCATCGGGGCTGATGCAGGCTACCCTTTTGCCAGGGCCTAGCTCCCGGGCCACCTCCAGGGCCGCCCAGAGGATGCCCCCGGAGCTCATCCCCAGGAAAAGCCCCTCCTCCTTGGCCAGGCGCCGGGCCAGGGGGAAGGCATCCTCCTCCCAGACCTGGATGACCCCATCCAGAAGGGAAAGGTCCAGGTTTTCCGGGATGAAGCCCGGGCCCATGCCCTGGAACTGGTGTTGCCCCATCTTGCCCCCGGAGAGGACGTTGGAGCGGGCGGGCTCCACGGCGATCACCTTCACCCCGGGGAGCCTCTCCTTCAAGTACCGCCCCACCCCGGTGATGGTCCCCCCGGTGCCCGAGCCGTAGACGAAGGCGTCTATACGTCCTCCTAATGCGGCAAAGAGCTCCGGTCCCGTGGTTTCGTAATGGGCGCGCACGTTGGCGGGGTTGGCGAACTGGTCGGGCATGAAGGCCCCAAGCTCCTCCTTAAGGCGCAAGGCCTCCTCCCGGGCGGCCAGCATCCTGCGGCTGGGGTCGGTGAGGACCAGCTCCGCTCCAAAGGCCTTGAGGACCCGCTTCCTTTCCTCGGACATCTGGGCGGGCATGGTGAGGATCAGGCGGTAGCCGCGGCTGGCGGCGATCATGGCCAGGCCGATCCCCGTGTTCCCGCTGGTGGGCTCCACGATGACCTGGCCCGAACCGGGGCGGAGGAGACCCTTTTCCTCGGCATCCCGGATCATGTACCAGGCGGGGCGGTCCTTGATGGACCCTCCGGGGTTTTGTCCTTCCAGCTTCACCCAGACTTCGGCCATTTCCGGCTCCACCACCTTAAAAAGCTGCACCGTGGGAGTTTTGCCGATGATGGCTTCCACCCGCATACCCCCACTATAGCCTTTGGCAAGAAGGGGAAAGGCCCCTTGGGTACAGGAAAAGAGCCGGGCATCTTTCCTGGGGGAAAGAGGTCTGCTAGGCTAGAAGGAGCAAGCTCGGCTTGCGAAAGGGTGACCATGAAGGTTGAACAAGATAAGGTGGTAACCATCCGTTACACCCTCCAGGTGGAGGGGGAGGTGCTGGACCAGGGGGAACTTTCCTATCTGCACGGGCACGGCAACCTGATCCGGGGCCTCGAGGAGGAGCTGGAAGGCCGCATGGAAGGGGAGAGCTTCCGGGCTAGCGTGCCCGCGGAAAAGGCCTATGGCCCCCGCGATCCCGAAGGGGTGCAGGTGGTGCCCCTCTCCGCCTTCCCCGAGGATGCGGAGGTGGTGCCTGGGGCCCAGTTCTACGCCCAGGACATGGAGGGGAACCCCATGCCCCTTACCGTGGTGGAGGTCCAGGGGGAGGAGGTCACCATTGACTTCAACCACCCCTTGGCGGGCAAGGACCTGGACTTTGAGGTGGAGGTGGTGAGGGTACGCGAAGCCACCCCGGAGGAGATCCTCCACGGCCACGTGCACGAGGGCGGGCATCACCACTAAGCCTCGAGGGGTTTTCCAAGCCCCAAGGCCCCTCGCGGTTTTGGGGCTTGACTTTTTGACCTGGCCGTGGGATAGTAAGGAGTCCCTGGAAAACCAGATGGGTTTGAGGGATGAAGGAGAAGCATGAAGAAGGGTACGGTTAAGTGGTTCAACGCGGAAAAGGGTTACGGGTTCATCCAACAGGAAGAGGGTCCGGATGTGTTTGTGCACTTTACGGCCATTGAGGCTGAGGGTTTCCGCAGCCTGAACGAAGGGGACCGGGTGGAGTTTGAGGTGGAGCCCGGCCGGGGCGGCAAGGGCCCCCAGGCCAAGAAGGTCCGCCGCCTCTAGAAGATTCCTCCGTCCAGAAGGCCCCTTCGGGGGCCTTTTTGTTTTAGGCTTGGGGTATGCGCATCCTGGTTTCCAACGACGACGGCATCTTCTCTCCCGGAATCAAGGCCTTGGGCCTGGCCATGCGGGAGCTGGGCCAGGTGTATGTGGTGGCCCCCGATGTGGAGCAGTCCGCGGTGGGCCATGGCATCACCGTAAGGCGCCCTTTGCGCTTCAAACACACCGCCAGCGCCGGCTTTGGGGAGATCCCCGCCTACCGGGTGGACGGCACCCCCGCCGACTGCGTGGTATTGGGAGTGCACCTTCTAGGCCGGCCTGACCTTTTGGTCTCCGGCATCAACATCGGGGTGAACCTGGGCTTGGACCTCACCCATTCGGGCACGGTGGCCGCTGCCTTGGAGGGTACATCCTTGGGCATTCCCTCCATCGCCTTCAGCCTGGATACCTCGGGGGAGGAGTTGAACTTTTCCTTGGCGGCGGAATGGGCGGTAAAGATCGCCCGCCTGGTGCTACAAAAGGGGCTTCCTAAGGGAGTTCTTCTCAACGTGAACTTTCCCGCGGGGGTGCCCAAGGGCCTCATGGTCACCCGGCTTTCCACCCACCACTGGGAGGACACGGTGGTGGAACGTCTGGACCCCGAGGGGAAGCCCTATTACTGGATCGCCGGCACCCCGGTGGGGGAGGAGGAGGAGGGCACGGATCTCCATGCGGTGCGGCGGGGGTACATCTCCATCACCCCGGTGAGCCTGGACTTCACCGCCTTGGACCTTCTGGAGGAGGTGGGGCGCTGGGTGGAGGAGCCATGACCACGGGCGTCCCCTCCCTTAGCCCCAGGGCCTCCTGGGCGCTCCCTCCGTTGATGCCGATCTCCAAAAGCCCGGCGCTTCCCAGGTAGGCCACGGCCTCGCCTTTTTCCACGTCGGCAAAGGTCTTGCGGATGGGGATCCTCTTCCCCGCCACCTCCACAAACCCCCCTAGGGGGGCCCTGAGAAGGGTGGTGATGGCGTTGCCAAAGCGGTCAAAGGTGAGGACCTCCCCTTGGGGTCCTGGGGTAAGGGAGAGGGGGAGGCGCACCAGGTCCCGTACGGGCACCTCCGGTCCGAGCCCTTCCGGAGCCAGCCCCATGGCCAGGTGGGCCGCGGCGGGGGCGAAGAGGTCGCGGCCGTGGAAGGTGTGGCCCCCCGGGGCCCAGCCTGGCAGGGGGAGGATGCCCTTGGGGCTTGGGGGGGAGATGCGGGCGATCTCATGGGCTCGGATGGGTGGGTCCAGGAGCCAGGCCAGGGTGAAAAGGCCGTTGTCGGGCCCCACGTAAAGGCGCCTTCCCAAAGCGGCGATGGCCCGCCTCCTTGTGCCCACCCCGGGGTCCACCACCGCCAGGATCACCCCGCCTTCGGGCAGATAGGGCACAGCCTCAAAGAGGGCATAGGCCGCCCGGCGCAGGTCCTGAGGAGGAAGGGCGTGGGACAGGTCCAGGACGGGCACCCCGGGGGCCTTTTCCCAGAGAACCGCCTTCACCACCCCCACGTAGGGGTCCTCGAGGCCAAAGTCGGAGAGGAAGAAGATGGGACGCATATTCTTGAGGGATTCCCGACCCGACCAAGCCGGGGTGGCCTTAAAAGGCCCGAAGCCAGGGGGCGGGGAAGAGGGCCAGGATCACCCCCGCCACCACCCAGCCCAGGGCTAGTCCCAAGGTGCCCTCCGCCCGCTCCTTAGCCCAAAGGAGCCCAGCCCCCAGGAGGATAAGGAGGAAGGTGGGCCCGGGCACGGCCAGGGCGAAGAGAAGGGCTGCCAGGTAGGGGTGGAGGTCCTTGTACCGCTCCCTGAGGACCAGGGGAACGAGGCCTCGGAAAAAGGGCTCCATGAGGGCCAGGCCCAGGAAGGCCAGGAGGTTTAGGGGCAGGGTGCCAAGCTCCAGGGCTTCCCGGATCCAGCCATAGAGGAAGAGGAGAAGGACCAAGGCCGGCCCCACCCAGAACCCTTCAATCCAGGTGGACCAGGAACCGAGCAGGTTAGGGAGGCGCTGGCGGAACCCCTTTACCAGCAAAAGGCTTGCGAAGAGGAGAAGACCATAGATGAGGTAAAGGTTGGGGAGGAGGAGGTCCTTCTGGTAGGGGGTGAAAAGGGCTAGGGCGTTGGCGAACAGGGTCTTTCCCAGCAAGGCGGCCAACAAAAGGGAGAGGAGGAGGCTACCCAGGAGGGTGAGGTAAAGGCTTCCCGGCCCCGGCAAGGGGTCCTCCACCACCTCGAGGGTGCGCAGGGGTTCGATGCGGCTTTCTCCCAGGAGCACGAGGAGCAAAAAGAGCAAAAAGACGAGAAGCCACGGCCAGGCCCTGGCCAGGAAGCGGGCGGGGAGGTTTTCCAGGGTGGCCAGCTGCCTTAAGGCGGCCTGCCCTCGGGAAAGCTGGCCCTGCCCCAGGTAAGCCAGGACCAGGAGGGAAAGGGCCTCGCTTTGCATCCGGGGCTGGGCGGAAAGCTCAGGGAGAAGCCCCTCCAAAAGGGGGATGGCCTCTTGGGGTTTGCCCGAAAGAAAGAGGAGGCGTCCCCTTTCCAGCCTTTCCCCCAGGGTAGGGCCCAGGACCTTTAGACCCTCCTGGGGATGTCCCAGGGCTAGGTAGAGCTGGGCCAGGAATAGCCGGGCTTCGGGGGTGGGGGGTAGGTTCTGGGCGAACCCCAAGGCCTCCTCGTACCGGCGAAGGGCCTTGAGGGCCTGGGCCTTTAGCAGGTTGGCCTCGGGTCCTGGAGGCAGGGAAAGCTTGAGGACCTCCGCGGCCTGGCCTTTTTGCAGGAGGATCCGGGCGCGAAGGAGCTGGGTCTCCGGTTCGTCGCCCAGTTGCCCCAGGTAGCTTTCCGCCTGCCCAAGGTCCCCCCTTTCCAGATGGATGCGGGTAAGGAGAAGAAGGCTTGGCCGGTGTTCGGGGTCGCTTTTAAGGGCCAGTTCGCAGGTGGCCTGGGCGCTTTCCAGGGCTCCTTGTTGGAAAAGCCGCTGGCAACGGGTGAAATAATCCTCGGCTCCCTGGGCCCATGCGGGGAGGCCCAGGAGCAACAATCCCAGGATAAGCCTCATGCCTTCCAGTTTACGCCGGGCAGGCTTTAGACCCGGTATAATCCCAGCGGGTGAGACCCGTGAAACACTGGATACCCTTTCTTTTGGTGGCGGCCCTTGCCTTGGGCCTGGCCCAGGCGCCGCAGGTGGCGGCCTTGCTGGATGCGGGGCGGTTTCAGGAGGCCTATGAGCTGGGCTTAAAGCAGGGTACCCCCGAGGCCCTGGCCTTAGCCGCCAAGGGAGCCAGCTTCTACGCCCTTTACCAGGCCAAGCCCGAGGAGAAGCGGGCCTGGTTTGAGAAGGCGGAGAAGGCCGCCTCCCAAGCCATCGCTAAGGCTCCCGATTTTCCCGAGGGTTACTTTGAGCGGGCCCGGGCCTTAGGACGGCTTTCCCAGTTCAAGGGGATCCTCGAGGCCCTGGCGGAAGGCCTAGCCCCTAGGATCAAAGGCGATCTGGAGAAAACCCTGAAGCTCAAACCCGACCACGCTGGGGCCATGGTGGCCTTGGCCCTATGGCACTTTGAGCTGGTGCAAAAGGGCTGGCTGGTGGCGGCCACCCAGGGGGCGGATGGTTCCCGGGTGGAACCCCTGATGAAAAGAGCCATAGAACTGGAACCGGAGGTCATCATCCACCGGGTGGAGTACGCCAAGGTGCTGGCGGCCTGGGGCAAGAAGGAGGAGGCGAGAAAACAGCTGGAAACCGCCCTCTCCCTTCCCGCCAAGACCGCCGCCGACCGCTACGACCAGGAGAGGGCCCGGCAGGAGCTGGCCAAGCTAAAATAAGCCTATTCCTCCAGGAGGACCACCGCCCGGGCCTGGACGTGCTCTGGGGCCAGCCCTTCGGAGGTTTTAAAAGTGAGGCCAATGCGGTCTAAGGGTAGGCGGAGGAGCCGGGAAAGGTTTTCCTGGAGGCCCTGCCGGTAGGGGGAAAGCTTGGGCTGGTCCAGGATGATGGCCAGGCTTACCTGGATCAGCTTTCCCCCCCTTTCCTCCACAAGGCGGAGGGCCTCCTTTAGAAAGACCTCGCTGCTGGCGCCTCGCCACGCGGGGTCGGTGTCGGGGAAGAGGAGGCCGATATCCCCGAGGCCATAGGCGGAAAGCAGGGCGTCGGTGAGGGCGTGTAAGGGAGCATCCCCATCGGAGTGGGCTAGGGCCCCGTGGGGGCTTGGGATCAAGAGGCCGCAGAGGTAGAGGGGCTTGCCCTTAAGAAGACGGTGGCTATCCTCCCCGTAGCCTAGGCGCATGGCTATACTTTAGGGCATGCCGAGCTTTGCGGAAGCCTTAGCCCTCATGGAGGCCTGGACGGAAAGCGAGTCCCTAAGGCGGCACATGCGGGCGGTGGAGGTGGCCATGCGGGCCTACGCCCGCCGCTTTGGGGGAGATGAGGAACTTTGGGCCATGGCCGGAGTCCTGCACGATATGGACTACGAGAAGTACCCCGACGAACACCCCTACCGGGGGGTGGAGGAGCTGAGGCGCCTGGGCTACCCGGAGGAGGTCTTGGAGGCCATCCTGGGCCACGCCTCCTATACGGGCGTACCCCGGAGGACCCTCATGGCCAAGGCCCTCTTCGCCGTGGACGAGCTCACCGGCCTCATCACCGCCGCGGTTTATGTGCGGCCAGACCGCTCCATCCTGGGCCTCGAGCTTCCAAGCCTCAAGAAGAAGTTCAAGGACAAGGCCTTCGCCAAGGGGGTGAACCGGGAAGAGATCGTCACGGGTGCGGAAGACCTCGGATTCACCCTGGACGAGCATATGGCCTTCGTTCTTAATGCCATGAAGGGGGAGGCCGAGCTTTTGGGCCTCAAGTAGTTGCCTTCCCGACCCCTATTCCGCTAGGGTGAAGGCGTGGAGCTACCCGACCTAAGCCCCTACCTGGGCCAGATGACCTTTGGCGGTTTGGCCGGGTATGCGGTGGGCTATGCCCTGAAGAAGGTGGGCCGGTTTTTGGCCATCATCCTTGGCCTTCTTTTCGTGGCTGTGCAGCTTTTGGCCCAGGCGGGTTATATCCAGGTGGACTGGACCCGCATCCAAAAGGACGTGGAGCCCCTCCTAAAGCAGCCCGGTTTGCAAAGCCTTTGGGAGAGGCTCCTTAACACCCTCACCTACAACCTTCCCTTTGGGGCCAGCTTCGTGGGGGGCCTGATCCTGGGCCTAAGGGCCGGTTAGCCCTAGAGCCAGGTGAGGTCAAAGCGGGCTTCCAAATGGCCCACCTCTAGCCCCCGATGGTTCCTGAGCTCCGGCCGGTCCCAAGGGGTGGGGCCGGGGTCCAGGCCCAAGAGGCGCACAAGGGCCACCACCGCCACCTCCCGGGCCTGGGCCGAGCCGTCTTCCACCTTAAGGGCGATGCCTAAGGGCCCATGGGGGCCTTCTAGGAGAGAGAGGCCATAGTAGCCGTCCGCACCCCGCTTGGCCACCACCGGCAGGCGCTCCATCAGGAGGGTGTCAATGCTTCCTGGCCCCGCCACCAGCTCAGGGTGGTGGCGCATGGCCTCCCGCACCCTCTTTAGGGCCTCTTGGTAGCTCCTGGGGGCCTCTTGGGGCGCTGCCAGCAGGTAAAAGGCCCGGGCGGCCCGGGAAAGGGGCAGGGCGAAGGTGGGGACGCTGCAGCCATCCGTGGCTATTTTCGGCTCCATGCCGGAAAGTTCCCGGAGGGTTTGGAGGTTGAGGCGTTGGGCGGGATGGTCTGGGCTTTCGTACCCTTCTGGGGAAGCCCCTAGGGCCAGGCTAACGGCCAGCATGCCTGCATGTTTCCCTGAGCAGTTGTGGTGAAGAGGGGTGGGGCTTAGCCCGGCTTCCTCCAGGGCCTTCCGAGCCTCTTTGGAAAAGGGAGGGTGCACGCCGCAGACCAAGGCCTCAGGGCCTAGGCCCAGCTTGGCCAGGAACCTCGAGGCCACCTCCACGTGCCGGGGGGTGCCGTCGTGGCTGGCGGTGGCCAGGGCCACCTCCTCCTCGCCAAGGCCAAAGCGTTCCACCGCTCCGGTGAGGTAAAGGGCCAGGGCCTGGAAGGGTTTGGCCGAGGAGCGCATATAGGTCCATAGCCCGGGGTTTCCCCCATAGGCTAAAAGCCCCTCCCGACCGTGGATGGCCAAGGAAACCCGGTGCCGGTTTTCCACCTCTTGACCGCGGTAGGCGTAGACCCAAGCGTTCACGCCCCAAGTCTACGCCGGGCCTCCTCCCATAGGGGCTGCCAGTTTAGGCCTAGATAAGGGGAAGGGAGGCCCTGAAGTTTGCCTTCCGCCTTCCTGAGGTTCCGCAAGCCGCCTCGCCCTTTTTCCGCCTGGTGCAAGGCTGCGGCCAGAAGTATAAGCCCCTGCAGAAAGCGCCGCTCTTCCCCTCGAGCCTCCCGCCAGACCTCCTCCAGAGCCTCATGGGCCTCAAAGTAACGGCCCTCCTGGAAAAGGTGCCAGGCCTGGCTCAAGGTTTCCACCCTTCCAGGCTAAACTCTTCCCATGCGCTTTATCCAGTCGGTGGTCCTCTTAATTGCCTTGGCCTCCAGCCCAGGCCTAAGCCTTAGGTTGGCCACCACCACCAGCGTCTACGACTCGGGGCTTTTGGATCGGCTTTTGCCAGCCTTTGCCAAGGCTGAAGGCCTACGGGTGGAGGTGTTGGCCGTGGGGACGGGGCAGGCCCTCCGGCTGGCTCAAAGGGGGGATGTGGATGCGGTTTTGGTTCACGCCCCCATCCTCGAGGGGGAGGCGCTACGCCGCGGCTTCATTGCCGAGCCCTTTTGTTTGGCGCAAAACGCCTTCCTCCTGGTGGGGCCACCCCAGGACCCTGCCCGGGTTGGGGAGGCGGGGAGTGTTTTGGAGGCTTTAAGGCGGATCGCCACCGCCAAGGCCCCCTTCGTTTCCCGGGGGGACCGCTCGGGTACCCACCTGAAGGAGCTGGAGCTTTGGCAAAGGGCAGGCCTAACTCCTAGGGGAGGTTGGTACCTGGAGTCGGGGGCGGGCATGGGCCAGACCCTGGTCCTGGCGGCAGAAATGGGGGCCTATACCCTTTCCGATCTGGCCACATACCTGACCGTGGGTCGAAAGAGGGGCCTGGTGGCCCTGTACCGCCGGGAAGACCCCCTTCTCCTGAACCCGTACACCTACTACCTGGTGCCCAAGGGGGCGAGGGTAATGGAGGCACGGGCGCTCCGTCGCTTCCTGGCCACCGAAGAGGCGGCCCGGCTGGTGGAGGGCTTGCAGGTGGAGGGAAGCCGCCTCTTTAAGCCCTTGAGGGGACGGTGTATCATCCCCAGGGGTGGAGGCCGCTGAGCTTTTAGAGATTTCCTTGCGGAGCCTTTGGGTGGCGGGCCTGGCCACCCTTCTCGCGGCCTTTCCCGCCGTGCCTTTGGGGCTTTGGCTGGCCTTAAGGGGAGGCGGGGGTCTTTTGGGTCGGATCCTCCTCTATGCGGGCCTTGCGCTTCCCTCCGTGGTGGTGGGGCTCTTCCTGTACCTCTTGCTTTCCCGTGCGGGGCCTTTGGGACCCTTGGGGCTCCTCTACACCCCTTACGCCATGGTGCTGGCGGAGGCGGTTTTAGCCTTCCCCCTCATTGCTGCCTTTCTCCTTTCCGGGGCCAGGGGCCGGGTGGAGGAGGTGCGGCTTTTGGTGAGGAGCCTGGGGGGTAGTGAGGCAAAGGTGCTCCCCACCTTGTTTTGGGAAAGCCGCCGCACCTTGGCCGCCGCCTTGGCGGCGGGGTTCGGTGGGGCCATCAGCGAGGTGGGGGCGGCTACCCTGGTGGGTGGGGATATCCGCCATCACACCCGGGTTCTCACCACGGCCATCGTGGTGGAAACCCGAAAGGGGGAGCTGGAAAGCGCCTTGGGCCTGGGTTTTGTCCTCCTGGGGGTGGCCCTGTTGGTCACGGCCCTCCTGGTTATCCTGGAGCGGGAATGAACCAGGTTGGGATCAACCCCGAAGGGCCCATCTTGGAGGCTGAAGGTTTGCTGTACCGCCACCTTGGTTTTCGCCTCGAGGTTCCCCATCTCGAGGTCCACCCTGGGGAGATCCTGGCGGTGCTGGGCCCTTCGGGAAGCGGCAAGACCACCCTTTTGCGCCTTCTGGCGGGCCTGGTTTCTCCAGAAAAGGGTCGGGTGGAAGGGGAATTCCGCGCCTATCTGCCCCAGACCCCTCCTCTTCTCAGGCGAAGCGTCCTGGAAAACGCCGCCTTCGGCCTCTGGCTTAGGGGTGTACCCCGGCGTCGGGCCCTGGCCCAGGCCGCTAGGATTTTGCCCCGGGTGGGCCTGGGGGATAAGGCTAGGCATCCTGCCCACCTTCTTTCCACCGGCGAGGCGGTGCGCCTGGCCTTGGCGAGAACGCTCTTGGTGGAGCCTGCGGCCTTACTCCTGGATGAGCCCACCGCTAGCTTGGACCCCGCCAACACCCTAAAGGTGGAGGCCTTGCTTCAGGAGGCGGCCCAAGAGGGCCGGGGTGTGGTCCTGGCTACCCATGACCTCTTCCAGGTGCGAAGGCTCGCCCATAAGGTCCTCTTCCTCCTCCGAGGCCAGGTGGTGGAAGAAGCTCCTGTAGACAGCTTTTTTAAAAGCCCAAAGGACCCAAGAAGCCAAGCCTTTTTGGAAGGGCGCTTACTTCCTTAGCCTCCACCCCGGGCGGCCGCCAGGTGGACCCGACCGTACCAGGCCTCGGCTTCTTCCCCTTCCACCTCCACCCGAAGCTGGCTTACGGAAAGGCTTCCTATCTTGAAGGGCTCTTCTTCTTGAAAGCGCACCGTGGCTCCAGGAAGGACATAGACCCCTTCTTCCACCTTTTTTCCGCCCCATTCCAGAAGGTACCTCTCCAAAAGCCAGGGGGGCAGGGCCCCAAAGCGCTGGACCAACCCTCCCCCCGCCACCGGGGGGAAGAGGTCCAAGGTGGCCTCCTCGGCCAAGGGGGTGGTGAGCCCTTGCAGGTAGCGCACATCCCGCCCATCCAGGAAGAGGGAGACCCCCTCGGACAACCCTTCCCCCTCAAAGAGCTCCGCCCTTAGGGCAGGATAAGCCCGCACCAGGGCTTCCAGGACCTCCCCCACGGTTTTGCCTTCCACCAGGACTTGGCTTTGGCCTGTAAGGTCGCGTAAAGTGGCGTATAGGTTCACCTTGGGCATGGCTTGAGTCTAATACCACCCCACCCCGGCTTGCGCCAGGGTGGGGGCCCGCACAACAAGGGTATTAGTCGGCGGCGTGGGAGAGGATGCCCAGGGCCTGGAGCTTGGCGGGGGGCACCACGCCCTTCTCCCAGCCCCTTTCCCGGTAGTACTCCTCCAACATCTGTTCCAGCTCGGTGAGCTGGCCCTTGGAGCCGGCGCAGTCGGAGGGTTCCTTCAGGAAGCGCTCGGGCAGGTAGTCGGAGCCTTCCCCATGGCCTGCCAGGTTGTTGTAGTAGCGCTCCAGGTTGTAGATGCGCTCCCCGATGAGGAGGATCTCCTCGGGGGTCACGGGCCGGCCCCAGTAAGCGGCAAGCTGCTTGGCGTACTCCTCGAGGCCCTCGGCGAACTGGCTGAACTTGCAGAGGTCCAAGGAGTCGGTGAAGGCGGAAAGGTCTTGGAATAGCTTGGTGAGCTTGCCCTTGCCCTCCCAGGCCAGAGGGTCGGTCTTGTAGGGCACGCCCAGGATCTCCGAGGCCGGGGTGTAGGCCCTAAGGTGGCAGGCCCCCCGGTTGGAGGTGGCGTAGGCGATGCCCATGCCCTTAAGGCCGCGGGGGTCGTAGGCGGGAATGGACTGGCCCTTGACCTCGAGGGAAAGCTCGGGATGGCCGATGGCCTTGGCAAAGCGCGCCGGACCCTCCGCCAGGCTGTCCCCTACCCCCCGGCGGTGGGCGATGGCCTCAAGGATGCGGATCTCCCCCTCCTTGTCGCCGAAGCGAATCCCATCGTGGCCTTGGTAGTAGCCCTTCTCCGTGGCCTCCATGAGGACGGCGATGGCGTTTCCGGTCTCTATGGTGTCCATGCCGTAGGCGTTGCAGAGGTAGATGGCGTAGCCCGTCCAGTCGGTGTCCGTGCTCCCCACATGGGCGCCTAGGGCCCAGGCGGATTCGTACTCGTAGGATTCAAAACGGATGGCCTTGCCGTTGAGGTGCACCTCCACCATCTTCTTGCAGGCCACGGGGCAGGCGTGGCAGGTGTTGTCCTTGATGAGGCGGTGTTCGCGGACGTACTCCCCGGAGATGGTCTCCACCCCCTCAATGCAGGTGTGCTGGCCGTTGAAGGTGGGGAGGGCCCCCATGACGTTGCAGATGTTCATGAGCACGTTGGTACCGTAGACGGAAAGCCCACCCTTTTTGGGGGCGGTCACGTTCTTGGGGTCGTTGATGGTGGCCGAGGCCTGCTGGTCCGCCTCCCGCCATAGCTCGGGGTCCTTGGGCTGGGGCATCTTCTCCTGCTTGCCCACCACCACAATGGCCTTGAGCTTCTTACTTCCGGCCACCGCCCCGGTGCCGCCCCGGCCTGCGGCCCTTTCGTCGCTATTGATCCAGTTGGCGAAGCGCACCAGGTTTTCCCCGGCGGGGCCGATGGCCATCACGTCGGCGTCCTCCCCATGCCGTTCCCTTAGGATGCGGTGGGTCTCGTGGGTGGTCTTGCCCCAGAGGTCGGAGGCGTCGTGGAGGGTGACCTCCCCGTCCTTGACCAGGAGGTAGACGGGTTTTTCCGAGGCCCCCTTGATGAGGAGCCCGTCAAACCCCGCCCATTTCAGCTTGGCTGCGGTCCAGCCCCCCATGTGGCTGTCGGTGACGGTGCCCGTGAGGGGGCTTTTGGTGACCACGGCCAGCCGCCCCGACATCTTGGCCCGGGTGCCGCTCAGGGGGCCATTCATGATGCAAAGGAGGTTATCGGGACCCAAAGGATCCACCTTTGGGCCGTTTTCAAACACGTACTTGACCCCCAGGCCCCGGCCCCCCACGTACATCTCCAGGTCCTTGGGGTCGGGGGCAAAGTACTCCACCTGGCCGCTGGAGAGGTTGATACGGGCAAGCCTATGCGCATATCCGCCAAGCATCTGCCACCTCCTTCTGGGCTTTAGGAAAGCACGCCCATAGCCGGGGGAATCGCACGATACTGCCCAGGTTCTTGGGGATTATACCACGGGGCCCCAGGGGGATTGTAAAGGGGATGACAGGCATAATGGAGCCATGCTGGCCCTAGCTGGGGAGGTGCTGGTGGACCTGGTTTTGGAAGGCCAGGACCCCTTGCGCTTCTCTGGGGTTTTAGGGGGCTCGGTGTTGAACACCGCCACCACCCTAGCCCGCCTCGGCTTTCCCGTGCGCTTCCTCTCGGAGGTGGGGGAGGACTGGGTTTCCGCCTGGGGCGAGGAGGAGATGCGAAGGCGGGGTCTAGGGTTGAGGCTTTTCCGCCATCCGGCCCCCATGCCCTTGGCCCTGGTGCGGCTGGATAAGGAGGGGAACGCCAGCTATAGCTTTCACCGCCCCTTCCGGGAGCCCTACCATCCGGAGCCAGGGAGCCTAAAAGGGGCCAAGACCTTTCATTTCGGCTCCCTCTTCGCCCTCGAGGACCGCACGGAGGAGGGCTTGGGGCTTCTTCTAGAGGAGGCGGAGGGGGAAGGGGCCCTCCTCTCCTATGACCCCAACCTCCGCCACCCCCCTACCCCCAAGGAGCGAAAGCGGATGGAAGCCTACCTGGCCCGGGTGGACCTGCTGAAGCTTTCCCTGGAGGACGCAAAGCTGCTTTTCCCCCAGGACCCCGTGGGGGCGGTGAAGGCCCTGGATCCACCCTTAAGGGTCCTCACCCTGGGGGAGGAGGGGGCGATGGCCTTCTTGGGGGAGGAGGAGGTGCGCCTTCCTGGGAAACGGGTGGCGGTAAAGGATACCGTGGGGGCAGGGGATAGCTTCGCTGCTGGGCTTCTCGCCCTTTTGCTCAAGAGGGGTTTCGGGAAGGAAAACCTATCCCGCCTGTCCCTGGAGGACCTCAGGGATATCCTGGAGGGCTCCATCGCCCTTTCCGCCCTGGCCTGCACCGTGCGGGGGGCCTACCTGCCGGAGGAGGGGCTTAGGGCCTGGAAGAAACGCTATTTAGGGGATTAGGAGGACCTTACCCGTGGTCTTTCGGCCTTCTAGGGCTTCGTGGGCCTCCCTGGCCTTTTCCAGGGGGAACTCCGCCCCGATGCGCACCTTAAGCCACCCTTCCCGAATGGCCTGGAAGACCTCCCCCGCCCGCCATAGGAGTTCTTTGCGGGTGGCGGTGTAGTGGTGGAGGGTGGGGCGGGTGAGGAAGAGGCTTCCCTTGCGGTTCAGCACCTGGGGGTCCATGGGGGGCACGGGCCCCGAGGACTGGCCAAAGAGGACCAGATAGCCCCGAGGCCTCAAGGCCTCGAGGCTCCCCTCAAAGGTGCTCTGCCCCACCCCGTCGTAGACCACGTCCACCCCCCCTCCCGAAAGGGCCTTCACCCCCTGGGCAAAGCCCTCGTAGGGGAGGGCGTGGTCGGCCCCGGCCTCGAGGCAAAGGGCCCGCTTCTCCTCCGTGCTGGCGGTGGCGTAGACCGTGGCTCCTAAGTGCTTGGCCCACTGGATGAGAAGGAGCCCCACCCCTCCGGCCCCCGCGTGCACCAGCACCTGGTCCCCGGGCTTCACGGGGTAGGTGCTCTTCAGGAGGTAGTGGGCGGTCATGCCCTGGAGGAGGCTGGCCGCCGCCAGCTTGGGGTCAAGCCCCTGGGGCACGGGCACCAGCCTTTCCGCCGGCACCACCTGGTACTGGGCATAGGCACCTTGCACGTTGGCGAAGGCCACCTTGTCCCCGGGGCGCACCCCCACCACCCCTTCCCCCACCTCCTCCACCACCCCGGCCCCCTCCTCCCCCAGGGTGAAGGGAAGGAGCATGGGGTAGAGGCCTTGGCGCTTGTAGGTGTCAATGTAGTTGACCCCGATGGCGAGAAGCCTGACCAGAACCTCCCCCGGGCCCGGCTTGGGGATGGGGAGGTCCTCGAGGGTCAAGACCTCAGGGCCGCCCGCTTGGTGCACCCGTATGGCCTTCATGGCTTCAGTCTACCGGTAAACTGAGGGGGTGAACCGGGCCTGGGATTGGCTTTCCCAAGCGGAAAGGGACCTAGAGATGGCCGAGATTGCCCGGAATGCTGGCCGGCATGAATGGGCTTGTTTTGCCGCACAACAGGCCGCAGAAAAGGCGGTAAAAGCCCTTCACCTCCACCTGGGCCAGGAGGCTTGGGGGCACGTGATCGCCCGGCTCCTCAAGGAGTTGCCCTTGGAGGTTCCCCAAGACCTGGTGGAAAAGGCACGCTACCTGGATGGGCTCTATATACCTACCCGGTACCCCGATGCGTTCCCCGAGGGGCCTTCCGCGGAGCACTACGGGCCCTTGCAAAGCCAGGAGGCGGTCCGCTATGCCCGTGAAATCTTTGAATTCAGCCGTGCTCAGATGGCCTAGCCGGGAGGAGGTGGAAGGGGCCCTTAGGGACTGGCTTGCCCGTCACCCCATCCCTGGCCTCTTGGCCCTGGGGTATTTCGGCTCCTACGCCCGGGGGGACCACGGGGTAGGAAGCGACCTGGACCTCCTGGTGCTTGTGGATTCCTCTTCCCTTCCTCCTTGGCAACGGGCCCTAAGTCTGCCCCTAGAAGAGCTTCCTGTACCCGCGGAGGCCCTGGTCTACACCCTCTCGGAGTGGCAAGCCCTGCCCCAGCGAAGCCCCCGTTTTTCCGAAACCCTAAGGCGGGAGGTGCGCTGGCTCCTTCGCCATCCCGCCCTTTCTCCTCTGGACCCTCCTTAAAATCCCCTCTGGTACTGGGGTGGGACCTCGGGAGCTACCCCTAGGGCCTTGGCCGCCTTTAGGGGGAAGTAGGGGTCTCTGAGGAGAACCCGGCCCAAAAGGACCAGGTCGGCGCTTCCCGCCTGCAGGAGGGTTTCCGCTTGCTCGGGGTTGGTGATGAGGCCCACGGCCCCCGTCCTCATGCCCACCTCCTTGCGCACGGCGTCGGCGAAGGGCACCTGGAAGCCGGGGGCCAAAGGAAGCCGCACCCTGGGCACCACGCCTCCGGAGGAGCAGTCCAGGAGGTCCACCCCAAGTTCCTTAAGCCGGCGGGCGAAGGCCAGGGTGTCCTTAAGGCCCCACCCCCCTTCCCCCCAGTCGGTGGCGGAGACCCGCACCAAAAGGGGAAGCTCCTTGGGTACCACCTCCCGCACCGCCTGGGCCACCTTAAGGGGAAAGCGCATGCGGTTTTCCAGGCTGCCCCCATAGGCATCCGTGCGCTGGTTGGAAAGAGGGGAGAGGAAGGAGGAGAGCAGGTAGCCATGGGCCATGTGGAGCTCAATCACCTGGAAGCCCGCCCTTAGGGCCCGCTTGGCCCCTTCCACGAAGGCCGTGAGAATCCGTTCCATTCCCGCCTCGTCCAGGGGTTCGGGTACGGGATACCCCTCGTCGTAGGGGAGGGGGCTTGGCCCCACCACCCGCCAGCCCAAGGGCTTTCCCCCTTCCCAGGGCCTACTGGTCCCCGCCTTGCGCCCGGCGTGGGCCAGCTGGATGCCGGGCACCGCTCCCGCTTCCCGGATCCTTCGGGCAAGCTCCCTTAAGCCCGGAAGATGGTCGTCCGACCATATGCCCAGGTCATGGGGGCTGATGCGGCCTATGGGCTCCACGGCGGTGGCCTCCACCAGGATGAGCCCCACGCCTCCCAGGGCCCGGGTGGGGTAGTGGAGGAGGTGCCAGTCCGTGACCATGCCTTCCAGGGTGGCGGAGTACTGGCACATGGGGGACATGGCCAGGCGGTTTTTCAGCCTGACGCTCCTCAGGTCCAAAGGGGTGAAGAGGAGGGACATGAGTCCATTATGGACCGGGTGGGCCTAGGGTAAAATCCGGGCGCCGAACCGCTGGAACCTCTTCCACGAGGTTCTCGAGGGGGTGAGGGAATGAAGCGGATCCTTTGGAGCCTGGCTCTCCTATGGCCCTTGGCCTTAGCCCAGCCCTTGCGGGTGGCCATCCTTTGGCACCAGCACCAGCCACCCTACGAGAACCCCTTGACGGGGCAGTACGAGGAACCTTGGGTGCGGGTCCACGGGGTGAACAGCTACCCTTGGATGGCCCAGGTGCTTAAGGAGTTTCCTGGGATCAAGGTGACCTTTGACCTTACCTCCACCCTTCTCAAGCAGATAGAGGACTACCTTTCCGGCAAGGCCAAGGACGCCTACTGGCGGCTTTCCGAGAAACCGGTTGCCGCCCTTACCCCTGAGGAACAGGCCTTTATCGTCCAGCGTTTCTTTGACATCAACCCCCGCTTCATAGAGAAAAGCCCCCGCTACCGGGAGCTCCAGGCCAAGAGGGCAAGGGGGGAGCCTTTTGCGGAGCAGGACCTTCAGGACCTGCGCCTCCTTTGGAACCTGTACTGGATCAACGTGGACTACATAGGCCAAGACCCCAGGCTCCAGGCCCTTTACCAGCAGGACCGAGGCTTCACCCAGGAGGATGTGAACTACGTGCTGGAAAAGCACCTGGAGATCATGGCCACCATCCTGCCCCTGCACAAGGAGCTTTGGCAACGGGGCCAGGCGGATCTCATCACCACCCCCTACTACCACCCCATCCTGCCCATCCTCCTGGAAAAGGAGGCCATCCGGGAATCCAACCCTGCTTTGGCCCTGCCCAAGGAGCCCATCGCTTGGCCTGAGGATGCCGCCTGGCAGGTGCGGGCGGGGAAGGCCTATTTCCAAACCCTTTTTGGCCAGATGCCTGGCGGGATGTGGCCACCCGAGGGTGCGGTAAGCCAAAAGGCGGCGGAGCTCTATGCGGAGGAGGGCATCGGCTTCCTGGTGACCGATGAGGCCGTCCTGGGCAAAAGCGGGGTACCCGTGAACCCCCTCACCCTGACCCGGACCTACCACGTGGAGAAGGAGGGCCAGCGGGTGGTCCTTTTCTTCCGCCACCGGGACCTTTCCGACCGCATTGGTTTCAGCTACAGCCAGATGCCTGCCGAACGGGCGGTGGAGGACCTTATCGCCGCCCTTCTGGAGATCCGCCGCCAGGTGATTGGGGAAAACCCCAACGCGGTGCTCACCCTTGCCCTAGATGGGGAAAACGCCTGGGAAAACTACCCCAATAACGGCAACGACTTCCGCCGCCTCCTCTACCGGCGCCTTGTTGAAGAGCAGGCTAAGGGTACCCTGAAGACCGTCCTCTTTTCGGAGGTGGCCCAAGAGCCCTCCTTGCCCTTGGCCCGGCTGGGCACCGGGGGTTGGGCAGGGGATTTTGCCATGTGGGCGGGGGAACCGGAGGAAAACGAGGCCTGGGACCGCCTAAGCCGGGCCCGGCAGGCGGTGATGGCCTACCGGGAGGCCGGAGGGGACCCTAAAGTGGTGGAGAGGGCCATGGCCCTCCTCTATGCGGCCCAGGCCTCGGACTGGTTCTGGTGGTACGGCCAGGACACCGCCTTTCCCAACCACGCCCCCTTTGACGAGGCCTTCCGGAGCCTTCTAAGGGCGGTGTACCAGATTTTGGGAAGGCAGGCCCCGGAGGAGCTCTTCATCGCCGTGCGACCCCCGGTTTCTCCCCAAGGAACGCCAGGCCGGGTGAAGCCCACCTTGGATGGCCAGGTGACCCCTGGGGAGTGGGAGGGGGCGGCCTACCTGCCGGATTCCGAGGGGGCCGCCATGCAGACCCCCGACGACCTCATCCATGGGGTTTACTTGGGTTTTGATGAGGCCAACGTGTACCTTCGGGTGGACCTGCGGGATGGGGTTAAGGCCCGGGACCTGGTGGGCCAAGGGTTCCGCCTGCATGTCTACGCCACCCAGCCTGGAGGGGAAGGGGGTGCCGCCTTTCCCGAGGGCCTGGAGGTTTCCCTGGGATTTCCCCTGCAACAGCGGATCACCTTGGACCTAGACCAGGTGAAGGAGGGGCAAGGGGTTTTGGTGCGCTACGCCTACCGGGAGGGCACCTGGGTTCTGGCCAGCTCCCCAGCGGACCTTTCGGGAAGGCGGGCTTGGGTGGGGGAGGTTTTTGAGCTTCGCCTTCCCTATACCACCCTCAAGGCGGAGGCCGGGGACACGGTACGGTTGGCCTTGGTACTCGAGAAGGGCGGGCGCGTTCTGGACTTCGCCCCCAACGGGGCACCTTTGGCCTTAAGCCTGCCCAGGCGCCTCGAGGGCAAGGAGGTGTTGCGCATCCCAGACCCCGAGGGCGACGAGCACGGCCCCGGCACCTACACCTATCCCAAGGAGGCCGCCTTCGCACCTTTTAAGGGCCTTTTTGATCTCCTGGAGATGCGCATTCTGGATAGCGACCATCTCTACACCTTCGTCTTCACCTTTGCGGAGATGACCAACCCCTGGGGGGCCCCGGCGGGCTTCAGCCACCAGCTCCTCAACATCTACCTGGACTTTAAGGAGGGAGGCCGGACCGACACCTTCGCCAAAGGGGCTAAGGTGGCCTTCCATCCGGAGCACCCTTGGGACCTTTTCCTGAAGGCCGCAGGTTGGCCCCAGTACGGCCAGCGGGTGGGCTTTCCGGACGGCACCGATACCGCCGAGGGCATCCTGGTGAGCAGTAACCCCGCCGACAAACAGGTGATCGTGCAACTGGAAAAAAGGCATTTTAACCCCAAGCCCGGCCAGCAGGTTTGCCTCTATGTCCTGGTGGGAAGCCAGGATGGCTACGGGCCGGATCATTTCCGTCCCGTGGGCCAGGAGGCTGGGCCCTGGAACCTGGGTGGGGCCCGGGATGAGGATGCCCCCTTGGTGGTGGACTACCTCTGGCCGGAAAAGGGGGTGCAGGAGGCCTTGCTTTCCCAATATGGGGGTGGGCGCTTGGCGGTCCTTAAGCCTTATTGCGTCGCTTGGCCTTAGGGGTGGGGTCTACCCCACGAGGGGCCTCCAGGGTAGACTGATCCCGTGGACCCCAGCCCTGGTCAGGGACAAGGTCCCCATCTTGCCACGGCTTTTCGCTATGTGGAAAGCCTTCTCTTCGGGGACATGGAGCGCCCCGGTCTCACCCTCTATGACCTGGAGCGCCTGGTGGGCTACCCAGCCAAAGGGGAGGGGCCTTTGACCTACACCCTGCCCCGCACCAAGAGCCTTTCCGGGGTGCAGGCGGTGCGGTTTTACTACTACCCCAAGGACCCTACCCTCCAGCTCATCGTGGAGATTGAGGACCTTCAGGGGAAAAAGCACCTTCGCCATTTCCGCTGGAATGGGTTTACTTGGGAAACGCCCCAAGGGGGACAAGGGGAGCTAAAGCCCACCCGGGAGGAGGTGGGTCTGGTGCAGGCGGGAGAGGATTTTTTCCTGGGCTTCCCCCGGGAGGAAGCCCTGGAGCTGGAGGAAGCGGTGCGCAAGGGGGAGGCCTCGGGGGCTAAATACCTCCTTTGCCCTCGCTGCCGGTCCCGGATTTTCTACGCTCCCTCGGTCCGCCCCGCGGGCCTTACCTGCCCCAAGTGCGGCAACCCCACCCTGCTTTTCAAGACCCTCTCCGCGCCCGAGGGGCCCAAGGACCCCCTCGAGGCCCTTGTGGAAGAACAACGGACCCTGAGGAAGGCCATAGAGGAGCTAACCGCTTACCTTAGGCGCAAACTGGGGCCTTAGACCCTCACCCCGGGCTGGCCCCAGCCGGTGTAGGCGTAAAACCGGCCCCGTTCCCCTCCGAGGTAGTCCAAAAGGGGCTCCAGGAGGGGGCGGTGGCCGGAAAGCTTGGCCGTCACCTCCTCGGGGGTGAAGAACCGGGCTTCCACGATGTGGCCGTCGGGATCCCTGGGGTTCAGGAGCCCCTCGTAGCTGGCCCTAAAGGCCAGGGCCAGAGTGCGCTCGTTTTTGCGGCGGTCTTCCACCTGGATGGCATAGGCCAGGTGCTCAATGGCCCTCACCTTTAGGCCGGTTTCCTCCCGGACCTCCCGCACCAGGGCTTCCAATACCGTTTCCCCAGGCTCCACCGTGCCCCCGGGGAGGGTGTAGCGCACCTGGCCCCGCCGGCCCCAGTCGTTTCCCACCAGAAGGACCCGGCCTTGGCGGTCCAAGAGGATGGCCGCCACCACCAGGATCTCGCGGCGCATCACGCTTCCGTCAAGGCCTCCAGCTGCCTTTCCTGGTCGGCCCGTTTAAGGGCTTCCAAAAGGGGCTGGAGATGTCCCGAGAGGATGCCCTCGAGGTCGTGGGTGGTGAAGCCGATGCGGTGGTCCGTGACCCGGGACTGGGGGAAGTTGTAGGTGCGGATCTTCTCCGAGCGCTCCCCGGTACCGATCTGGGCCAGGCGGGTCTGACGGAGCTTTTCCGCCTCTTCCGCCCTTTTGATCTCCAAAAGGCGGCTTCTTAGTATCATGAGGGCCTTCTCCCGGTTCTTGATCTGGCTGCGGGAGTCCTGGCAGGTGACCGTGATCCCCGTGGGCAGATGCACCACCCGCACGGCACTATCCGTGGTGTTGACCCCCTGGCCCCCGGGCCCGGAGGCCCGCATCACGTCAATGCGGATCTCGTCCATGTTGAGGTGGAAGTCGGACTCCTCCGCCTTGGGCAAAACCGCCACCGTGGCCGTGGAGGTGTGGATCCGCCCCTGGGTTTCCGTGGCGGGAACCCGCTGCACCCGGTGGACCCCGCTTTCGTACTTGAAGGTGCCGTAGGCCCCAGGGCCCCGGATTTCCACGATGACCTTGGAGAAGCCACCCAGGTCGGTGGGGTGGGAATCCAGGATCTCGGTTTCAAACCCCATCTCCTGGGCGAAGCGTAGGTACATCTCCAAAAGGTCCCGGGCGAAAAGGGCGGCCTCCTCGCCGCCGGTGCCGGCCCGGATCTCCAGGATGGCGTCCCGCTCGTCCAGGGGGTCTTTGGGCAAGAGATGCCGCTCCAGCTCCTTTTCCAGCTCCGCCTTGCGAACCAGGAGGGCCTCCTTCTCCGCCTTGGCCACCTCCTTGAGCTCGGGGTCCTCGAGGAGGCCCTCCAAGCCCTCCAAGTCCTCCAGCACCTTCCGGTACTCCCGGATGAGGGCGATCACCTCCCCCATCTCCGCATACCGCCGGGAGAGGGCCTGGTAGCGCTTCTGGTCCCTGAGGACCTCAGGGTCGGCAAGGAGCGCTTCCAACTCCCGGTATTCCTCTTCTAGGCGCGCAAGCTTCTCCAGCATACCTTACCTCAGGATACTCCAAGGCGGGATTGCCGTCTGTTTTAGGTGACCCTAAAATAAGGCCTATGGAAACCTCGGTTTTCCTCTATGCCCTCTTGGGAGGGCTTTTCACCTGGGGGCTTACCGCGGTGGGAGCGGCTAGCGTGTTCCTGGCCCAAGAACCCAGCCGCAAGCTTCTGGACGGCATGCTGGGTTTCGCCGCCGGGGTGATGCTGGCGGCCAGCGTCTTTTCCCTCCTCCTTCCAGGTATGGAGATGGCCGAGGCTCAGGGCCTGGTTCCTTGGGTGCCTGCGGTGGTGGGCTTCCTTCTGGGTGGGGCTTTGTTGCGCCTCCTGGACCGCTTCCTGCCCCACGTGCACCTGGGGCCAGGGGCTGAGGAGGAGGGTATCCGCACCCTCTGGCGGCGCACCACCCTCCTGATCCTGGCCATCACCCTCCACAACTTCCCCGAGGGCCTGGCGGTGGGGGTGGCCTTTGGGGCTGCGGGGTTGGACCCTACGGGAGCCGCCACCTTGGGTGGGGCCATCGCCTTGGCGGTGGGCATCGGCCTGCAAAACCTGCCGGAGGGGTTGGCGGTGGCCTGGCCCCTAAGGCGGGCAGGTATCCCGGCGGCAAGGGCCTGGTTTTACGGCCAGCTGTCCGCCATCGTGGAGCCCCTTGGGGCCTTGTTGGGAGCCCTTTTGGTCACGCAGATGCTTTACCTATTGCCCTACCTCATGGCCCTGGCGGCAGGAGCCATGGTTTTCGTGATCGTGGAGGAGGTCATTCCGGAAAGCCAGGCGGAGGGCAACGGGGACATCTCCACCTTTGGGGTGATGACGGGCTTTGCCGTGATGATGGCTTTGGACGTGGCCCTGGGCTGACCAGGCGGATTAGGCCTGGGAATCCCCTTTGCCCAAGCGTTCCTTAAGGAGGCGGGCGGCTTCCTCCGCCTTGGCCTTGGCGGCTTCGGCGGCCTGGGCGGCTTTCTCCGAAAGCTCCTTCAGCTTATCGGGGATGCCGTCCTTATCCTGGTCTAGCTGGGCCAGGCGGGCCTTGGCCTCCTCCAGGGCCTTCTGGGCTTCCTGAAGGGCCTTTTCCACCAGGTCGGGCTTGCCGTCCTTGTCCTGATCTAGCTTTTCCCGAAGCTCCTTTAAGCGCTTCTCCACCTCGCCGGTGGCGGAACGGGCCTTCTCGGAAATTCTTTGCAACACATCCTTGAGAAAATCCATGGGGATAGTTTACAACAAGGCTTGGAGGTCCCTCACCACCTTCTCCGTTTCCTCCACCTTGTCCGGGCTAAAGAGGAGGACCAGCTGG
This sequence comes from Thermus albus, assembly GCF_022760855.1. NCBI lineage: Bacteria > Thermotogati > Deinococcota > Deinococci > Thermales > Thermaceae > Thermus > Thermus albus. The sequence goes on along the minus strand of NZ_JAKTNR010000004.1, from coordinate 76,453 downwards.
CCCTCCTTTACCACAAAGGTGGTGGCGGTGTGGTCCACCAGGTACTCCCCGGGGCCCCGGTACTGGGTTTTCTGGTAGTAGACCCCGAAGGTGCGGGCCACCTCCTGGATGGTCTCGGGGCTTCCCGTGAGGCCTAGGAAGCTCGGGTTAAAGGCTTTGGCGTACTGGTCAGAGATCTCCGGGGTGTCCCGCTCGGGGTCCACGCTGATGAAGACTACCTGCACCCTTTCTTGCTCCTTGGGGGATAGGCCCTCGTAGGCCCGCTTCAGGGCCAGCATGGTGGTGGGGCAGACGTCGGGGCAGTGGACGTAGCCGAAAAAGATGAGAACCAGCTTGTCCTTGAAATCGGAAAGCCGCACCGGGCCTTGGGGCCCCTCGAGGACAAAGTCCACGGGCTTGGGGTTCAAAAGCCGAGTGCCGTAGAAGCTATGGGAGCCCTTAGGCAGGAGGAGGTAGGCCACCGCCACCAGGGCCAGAACCAGCAGGATGGGAATAAGAGGCTTCTTCATCGCATCTCCACCGGTAGCATCACCTTGAGCTTGGTGCCATCCTGGAACCTTAGGACCAGGGTTACTTTCTCTCCCGGCTTCAAGGGCCGCTTAAGCCCTTCCAGCATAAGGTGGTACTTCCCTGGGCGGAACTCCACCCTGCCCTTAGGGGGGATGTCCAGGTAAGGTAGGGGGCGCATGCCCAAGACCACCTGGCCCCCACGGTGCTCCCGGTGGTCTTTGTGGATGGAGACCCGCTGGGCTAGATCCGTTTCCACCGCCACCAGGCGCAAGGGCGTGCTTCCCCGGTTTTCCAGGGTCAGGTAGGCGGCGGTGTCCTTCACCACCGGGGGCACCAGGCGCACCCAGCCGGGGGTGGCCAGGGCCTGGGCCCAGGCGGCCCCGCCCAGGAGCAGGCCGACTAGGGCTAAACCTCTGGGAAAACCCCGTGACAAGAAGGAAATAGGCCTCACGCCCTTAGGGTACCAGGCGGTGGGGAGGAAAGGAACCCGGCAAGTGAAGTACAAATGTCCCATTCCCCCCTCTTACCCTGGGGGAGAATGCGGGCGTTTCTTCCCCCCCTCCTAGCCCTCGCCCTCCTCTCGGCCTGGGCGGCCCCGGCACTCCGCCTGCAGGGGGAGGTGGAGGGGCCTTTGGTCCTTACCACCCCCAACCTGGTGGTGGAGGGAAAAGGGGCGGTGCTACGGGGGAAGGGGGGGCATACCCTAAGCCTCCTGGCCCCGGGGATAAGGGTGCGGGGGCTGAAGGTGGTGGGGGCAGGGCCTGAGGAGGATTTTTTTGAACCCCATGCCGCCCTTTACCTAAGGGGATGCGAGGGCTGTCTTCTAGAGGATGTGACCGTGGAGGGTGCCCCCACCGCGGTGCGGGTGGAGGACTCCCCGGGGGCGGCCATCCTGGGCCTGAAGGCCCAGGGCCTGGGTCAATCCCCAGGGGTCTTGGTCTACGGGAGCCCCGGGGCCAGGGTGGAGGGGGGTTGGCTTAGGGGGTATATGGATGCCATTTACGTGGAGTATAGCCCCGGGATGCGCATTGTGGGGAATCGCCTCGAGGACAACGGGCGCTACGGCTTCCACGTGATGTTCTCCTGGCAGGTGGAGGTGGCCGGCAACGAGTCCCGGGACAACGGCATTGGCAACGCGGTGATGCACGGGGCAGAGAACCGGATAGGGGAAAACCGGCTTTATGGCCACAAAAGCCCCGTGGGCTATGGGCTTTTGGTCCAGGACGAGCAGGGGACCGAGGTCCGGGGCAACCTCTTTGCGGAAAACACCCTGGGCCTGGTACTAATGGACGCCACCCGGGTGAGGGTGGCGGGCAATCGCTTCCAGGAGAACGGCACCGCCTTGCGCATCACCCGGGAGAAGGGGGGAAACTCGGCCCAGGTGGAGGGGAACGCCTTTTGGGGCAACCTCTACGATCTCCTGGTGGACGATCCCTTGGCTAAGGCTCGGGTGGTGGGGAACCGGTACGACCGGGCCTCTAGCCTTCCGGTCCCCCACCTGCCCACGGGGAGCTTTGCCCTTCTCCTTGCTCGGCAGCCCGAGCTTTCCCTCCTAGCCCTTTCCCCGGGGGTCATCCTCTGGGAGGCCGCGGAGGCCCAGGTGCCGGGGCTTAGGCTGGTGGCCCTGGCCGATCCCCAGGCGGCCCCCGTGGCTTGGGAGGCTAGGTTCGGGGGTCTTTGGGCCTTCTTGGGCCTTTTGGGAGGAGTCCTATGGTGGTGGCGGAGGGGCTGATCAAGGCGGGGAGGCTTAGGGGGGTGGGCCTTAGGGTACCGGGGGGCGTGGTGGGGCTTCTCGGCCCCAACGGGGCGGGCAAGAGCACCCTCTTGGCCCTCCTGGCGGGAAGGCTTAGGCCCGATGGGGGTAGGGCCAGCCTCTTGGGCCACCCCCCCAGGGCCCCGGGGGTCTTGCCCCTTAGGGCCTACCTGCCCCAAAGCCCCAGGTTTTTCCCCCACCTGCGGGTCCTCGAGGTCCTGGAAGGGGCCAGGCGGGTGAAGGGCCTGGGCCGGGAAGCCCTGGAGGAGGCCCTGGAGCGCATGGGCCTGGGGGCGTTCTTGGGGAAGCGGGTGGGGGAGCTTTCCGGGGGGCAGCGCCAGCGCCTGGCCCTGGCGGCAAGCCTTATGGGTAACCCCCCCATCTGGCTTCTGGACGAGCCCACCGCGGCCCTAGACCCCAAGGGCCGGGAGCGGTTTTGGACCTGGGTGGGCGAGAAGGGGCAAGGGGCGGTGCTCATCGCCCTGCACCACGTGGAGGAGGCCATGAAGGCGGACCGCCTCCTCCTCATGAAAGGGGGGGAGGTTTTGCAAGAAGGCCCCCCGGACCAGGTTTTGGGCCCAAGGGGAGAACGCCTCCCCTGGCTAATGGAGGTGCTCTATGAGGAACCGGCGTGAGGTGCTCAAGGCTTTGGGCGGTTTGGTGGTGGCGGGGCCAGTCTTGGCCCAGCACATGGGGCACGGGATGGAAAGCCCGGCTCCTGTGGGGGGGATGCGGGTTCCCGCCCGGCCCATTCCCTGGGATGAGGGCCTGTGCGCCTTCTGCGAGATGCCCATCAAGACCCCGGAAGGGCAGTGGCGGGGCCGCACCTTCCCCAAGGGCTTCTTTGAGCAGACCTACAGCCAGATCGCCTTTGAGAAGCCCCGGCCTGCCCCCCACGATCCCAAGCAGGTGGTGGAAGCGTTGCACTTTGAGAGCATCGCCTGCATGGTGAACTACGCCTGGGTGCATGGGCTTAAGGACGGGGAGGGGGCCACCTTTTACGTGACCGACCGGGGAGCCTACGATCCCGCCAGGCCCCAGGAAACCGTGCGCCTCATCCCCGCCCGCCAGGCCACCTTCTACTGGGGGGAGAAGATGATGGTGGTCATGAACGCCAAGCTTCTGGCCTTCGCCAGCGCTAAGGCAGCCCAGGAGTTTGCCGATAGGAACAAAGACCAGCACGGCCGCCAGCGCTTCTATAGCTTCCAGACCCTTTGGGACCTGGCGCCCTTACCGGAGATGAACGTGGTAGCCCTCCTGGCCCGTCACGCAGGGCTTTTGGGGGACAAATAGGGGGCCGGGTTATCCTGGAGGAGCCCCGACATGACGGGGCTCCACCGGGTCTTCCAGAAGGAGAACTATGGACCGAAGGACTTTTTTCCTGTCCCTTCCCTTTTTGTTGCGGGCTCTGGCTGCTCCCCGAACCCTACGGGTTGGGGTGGACGCATGCCCCTACTGCTTCATGACCATCCTGGACGCCCGCTATGCGGCCCAGGCGGTTAATCCCCAGGGGAAGGCCTTCTTCTATGACGATCCAGCCTGCCTTCTGGACCAGTTAAACGGCTGGGGAGGGCCCAGCCTCACCGCCAAGGAGGTCTACCTGGCAGACTTTTCCGAAAGCACCCGCACCGCTCCCAGGTGGGTGGAGGCCGCTAAGGCCGTGCTCTACCATAACCCCAAGATCCGTACCCCCATGGGCTCCGGGCTTCTGGCTTTTGGTAACCGGGAGGCTGTGGAACGACACCTTCGGGAACGGCCCGAGCGGGCGGGGGGACGGGTCTTGACCTGGGCCCAAGCTCTAAAGGAGGGCGAGAAGCGTACCTGGGTGCCCGCCGACTTCTTTTCCCCACCGCCAAAGGCCCCATGACCCCCCTTTTCTTCAAGGAGATAGCCCGTAACCCCTGGACCCTAGGTCTTTTCCTCTTACCTTCCCTCCTGGCCCTGGGCTTTCTGGGCCGGGGGGAAGGGGTAGGGCTGGTGGGGCTTTACTCGGGGCTTCTCCTCCTCCTGCCCCCCTTGGTCCTGGCCCTGGCTCTGCCCCTTTTGGCCTCGAGGGAGGAGTGGGCCTTCCTCTTAGGGCTTCCCGTGGGGGCCTTCCGGGGCTTTGGGGAGGGGGTGGTGGGGGTTTTCCTGGGGCTTCTTCTGCCCCTTCTTCCCGGCCTTCTTCTGGGGGCGGGGGTGTTGGGCCTCTCTGGGAAGGCCACCCTGTGGCTTCTCCTTTCGGGGGTGGGGGTTTTGGCCTTCTGGGTGGGACTTGCCGCCTTCTTGGCCGCCCTGACCCTGGAGGAGAGGCGGGCCCTGGGGCTGGGTTTTGGGCTTTTTGGCCTTTTAAACGTGCTCTACGGGCCCTTGGTGGTGGCCCTGGCGGTGCGCCTTAGGGAGTACCCTCTGGAGGGCCTCCTCACCCTGGCCCTCCTGCTGAACCCCCAGGAGATCCACCGGGTGGGGCTCCTTGCTGGGCTTAAGGCCCCGGTGCTCACGGGGCCCATAGGGTACCTGGTGGCGGAGCGCCTGGGGGCGGTGGGGCCTTGGCTAGGGCTTTTGTACCTGGCCCTCTTGGGGGTCGTTCTGGCCCTGCTGGGTGCCCTGGTCTTCGCCCGCCGGGACCGGTAGGATGGAGGCCATGGGGGTTCTCAGGGCCACCCTAGGCGGGCTGCCCGGCTACCGGCTGGCCCGGGTGCTGGGCGTGGCCAAGGGAAGCGCAGTGCGGGCCAAGCACCTGGGCAAGGACCTCGAGGGGGGTTTGCGCAAACCGGTGGGTGGGGAGGTACCGAAGTATATGGAGATGCCTCAGGAAGCTTGCCGGGTGCGGAACGCCGGATGCTGGCGGTCCATTTGGGATAGGAGCCCCAAAGAGGAGGCCAAGCGCCTGGGTACCGGTGCCGTCTTGGGGGCGCGGTATACCGCGGCCCACGTGTTCCACGGGGCAGCGGAAATCCTGGTCTATGGCACTGCTGTCCGGCTAAAGCCCACAAAGGAGCCCCGATAATGCGCCTGGCCGCCACCCTCCTCATCCTCCCCTTTTTCCTTCAGCTTTTAGGCTTTGGCAACACCCCCTTGGGCGGGGGGCTTTGCGGGGAGCTTTTCCTAGTGCAAAACCCCGCCCTGGCTTTCCAGACCCCAGGGTTTTGGTACGGAGCCCTTTTCATGGGCCTTCTGGCCTTACAGCTGGGGTATGGCCTTTCCCTCCTCCTTCTGCCCCTTTTGGAGGTGCCTATAGGTCCCGGCTGGCTGCGCCTGGGGCGGGGCTTGGTGGGGCTTCTTTTTCTCCTTTTCCTTCTCACCCGCACCACCGGCCTGCCGACCCCGGGACCGGGGGGATGGGTGGTGGACCCGGCGGGTGTAGACCCCCTTTCCTTGCTTTTGGTGGGCTTTTCCCTGGCAGGGGGATTCCTCCTGAGGGAGAATGGGGGGCATGGAACGGCTTCTTGAGGTGATGCGCCGCCTTCGGGGGCCCGGGGGTTGCCCCTGGGACCGGGCCCAGACCCACGAAAGCCTCGTCCCCTACCTGTTGGAGGAGGCCAGCGAGGCGGCGGATGCCCTCTTGGATGGGGACCCCAAGGAGATGGCGGAGGAGCTTGGGGATGTGCTCCTGCAGGTGGCCTTTCACAGCGTGATCGGTGAGGAGGAGGGGCGGTTTACCTATGAGGACGTGGAAAGAAGCATCGTGGAAAAGCTCATCCGCCGCCACCCCCACGTCTTTGGGGAGGCCAGGGCCAAGACCCCAGAGGAGGTGAAGGCCCGCTGGGAAGCATTGAAGGCCGAGGAGGGGAAGGGGGAGGAGCCCTGCGGCCTGCCCAAGCACCTTCCCACCCTGCTTCGGGCCTACGAGCTTCAGCGAAAGGGCGTGGATCCGGGAAGCGAGGAGGGCCTAAGGATGGCCCTGGAGAGGGGGAACCTCGAGGAGGCGCTTTGGAACCTGGTGGGGCTTTTCGCCAAACGGGGCCTGGACCCCGAGACCGCCTTAAGGCGGCGCTCCCACAAAGCCTGCCGGGAGGGCTAGCCCTTCTTCCGGGCTTTCGGTTGGCGGCGGTGGCCGTGCCCCTCCTGGGGGAAAGCCTCCTTTTCACCCTGCGTAGCCCCCACCTGCCCACCCACGCCGGCCAGGTGAGCTTCCCCGGAGGGGTGGTGGAGCCAGGGGAAACCCCCCTGGAGGCCGCCTTGCGGGAGGCGGCGGAGGAGGTGGGGCTAGGGGGGCTGGAGGCCTTGGGCTACCTTTCCCCAGGGTTTTCCCCCCAGGGTTTCTTGGTCCAGCCGGTGGTGGTCTTCCGGGAAGACCTTCCTCCCTTACGCCCTAACCCCCTCGAGGTGGCCGAGGCCTTCTTGGCCCCAGTGGAGGAGCTCCTTGGGATAACCCCCTGGAGCGAGGTGCGCCAGGGCCGGACCGTTTGGCACTTTCCCTGGCGGGGGGTGGACATCTGGGGGGTGACGGGAAATATCCTTAAGGAGTTCCTGGAGGTGTGGCGTGAGGCGAGTGGGCATCCTTTTGGCCGATCTCTTTGACGAGCGGGAGTTCCTCTACCCCTACTACCGGGTCCAGGAGGCGGGCTATACCCCCTTGGTCATCGGGCCTGAGGCCCGGGAGTATAAGGCTAAGTCCGGCTTTGCCTGGAAGGCGGAGGTAAGCGCCCGGGAGGCAGGGGAGGTGGCGGGCCTCCTTATCCCCGGGGGCTTTGCCCCCGATTACCTGCGGCGAAGCCCTGAGGTCCTTTCCTTGGTGCGAAAGGTGGCGGAAGAGGGCAGGCCCATCGGGGCCATCTGCCATGCGGGCTGGGTTTTGATCAGCGCCGGACTGGTGCGAGGGCGAAGGGTCACGGGGTTTGCCTCCATCCGCCACGACCTGGAAAACGCCGGGGGGCTTTACCAGGAGGCCGGGGTGGTGGTGGACGGAAACCTGGTAACCGCCCAGGGGCCCAAGGATCTCCCCGGCTTCCTCTTGGCCTTTTTGGAGCTCTTGGCTAAAGGGTAAAGCGGGTTCCCAAGACTCCCTTTAAGACGCCCTCCAGTACCCCCCTTTCCCCCCGGGCAATGGCCGCCCAGGGAGCCCCGGCCCTAAGGGCGTTCAAGGCCGCCTCCACCTTGGGGATCATGCCTCCTTGGATCACCCCAGAGGCCTTGAGTTCCTCCACCTCCTTCGGCGTGAGGCGGGGCAGGCGGCTTTTGGGGTCCTGGGGGTCCTGGAGGACCCCGGGCACATCCGTGAGGAAAAGGACGGGCCACCCTAAGGCCCCGGCTACCGCCCCAGCGGCGGTGTCGGCGTTGACGTTTAAGGGGCCTGCCTCGTCCAGGGCGATGGGGGCCAGGAGGGGGGTGTAGCCCTGTTCCACCAGGTCCAGGAGCACGCCCACCTCCACCCCCACCACCTCCCCCACCCGGCCCAGGTGGGCTAGGGCCCTCCCCTTTAGGCAAAGGGTATCCCGCCCGGAGAGGGAAAGCGCCCTTTTTCCCCTTCGGGAAAGGCCTTCTGCCAGGCGCTTTCCCGTGAGGCAAAGGCTCATTTCCACCACCTCCATGTGCTCCGGGGGGGTTACCCTCAGGCCCCCCTCAAAGCGGCTTTCCAGGCCCAGGCGGGAAAGCCAGGCCCCGATCTCCGGCCCACCCCCATGCACCAGGACCAGGGGGCCTGGGTAGCCCGCAAGCTCGTCTAGGAGGGTTTCGGCACCTCGTAGGCTTCCGCCCACCTTCACCAACAAGGGTTCACTCAAGGTAGACCACCTCCTCTGGCAGGCCTCCTTCTTCCTCGGCCTCCAACAGGTCCAAAAAGCCCAAGGCCGCGTGGTCGGGGTGGAGGCCAAAATGGGTGGCCAGGGCCTGGACCGCGCTCAGGGGGGGCATGGAGGCGGCTTTCTCCAGCAGGGGCTTGAGGTCCGCAGGGGCTTGGAGCCTGGGCCCTAGCTCCGCCCCCTGGGCCAGTTGGGCTTTAATCTCCCCCTTTTCCGCAAGGAGGAAAAGAAGCTCCTCCTCGGCCAGGACCAGGAAGGCCAGGGCCCTTCCCAGGTGGGAGAGCTCTTCCAAAAAGGCCCGGATGGCCTGGGGGTCTTCCTGGGCCTCGAGGGCCTCGTGGTACAGGCTCACCCAGGGGGGGTCCGGGACCAGAAAGACCCCCGCCCCCTGGGTTTGCCCCTGGGCCCAGGCCCGCACCTCTTCTAAAGGCGCCGCCACGTGGAAGGAGAGAAAGCTCCGCACCAAGCCCTATACTAGCCATTGTGGGCGCCCTCTACCGCAAGCTCCGCCCCCTCACCTTTCAGGAGGTGGTGGGCCAGGAGCATGTGAAGGAACCCCTCATGCGGGCCATAGGGGAAGGGCGCTTGGCCCATGCTTACCTCTTCTCGGGCCCTCGAGGGGTGGGGAAGACCACCACCGCCAGGCTCCTGGCCATGGCCGTGGGGTGCCAGGGGGAGGTGCGCCCCTGCGGGGTCTGCCCGCACTGCCAGGCGGTGCAAAGAGGGGCCCATCCCGATGTGGTGGAGATCGACGCCGCCAGCAACAACTCGGTGGAGGACGTGCGGGAGTTAAGGGAGAAGGTGCTTCTGGCTCCCCTTTCCGCCCCCAAGAAGGTCTTCATCCTGGACGAGGCCCATATGCTCTCCAAAAGCGCCTTCAATGCCCTCTTGAAGACCCTGGAGGAGCCTCCACCCCACGCCCTTTTCGTCTTCGCCACCACCGAGCCGGAGAGGATGCCCCCCACCATCCTCTCCCGCACCCAGCACTACCGCTTCCGCCGCCTCACCGAGGAGGAGATCGCCTCTAAGCTCCGGCGCGTCCTCCAGGAGATGGGCAAGGAGGCGGAGGAGGAGGCCCTCCTCCTGGTGGCCCGGCTGGCGGACGGGGCGCTTAGGGATGCGGAAAGCCTCCTGGACCGCCTGCTCCTCCTGGAGGGCGCCCTGACCCGGAAGCGGGTGGAGGAGGCCTTGGGCCTTCCGCCCAAGGAGGCCCTTTCCCGCCTGGCCCGGGGGCTGGCCCGGGGGGACCTCAAGGAGGTGCTCTCCGAGGCCAGGGGGCTTTACGCCCAGGGCTTTGCCCCGAGAAGCCTGGTGGGGGGGCTTATGGAGGTGGTGCGGGAGGCCTTGTACGCGGCCCACGGCCTGCCGGGAGAGGGGATGGAAGCCCCTCCCGAGGCCCTGCTGGGGGCCCTCACCGCCTTGGACGAGGCCATGGAGCGCCTTTCCAAGCGCTCGGACCTCCTGGCCCTGGAGGCGGCCCTTTTGCAGGCGGCAAGGGTTTTCCCCTCCGGGCGAGCTGTGGGGGTGGTCCGGCCCGCGGCGGGCCTTCCTGCTGGGGAAGCGGCCCAGGTGGGGGCTCTTGTGCCCGAGGGGCCAACGCCTCGGCGTGAGCCCGCGGCCTCCGGGGAAGACCTGCCCGAGTTCCACCCCACCCAGCCCTTGGCGCCGCCGAGCCTCAGGGAGGCGGGTCCCCCCGGGGGGGAGGAGGGGGATCAGGCCGGGAGGTGGAGGGCCTTCCTCGAGGCCCTCAAGCCCACCCAAAGGGCCTTCCTCCGCGAGGCCCGGCCAAGTTTGGAGGAGGGGCGCCTTGTGCTCCGCTTTCCCGAGAGCAAGGCCTTCCACCACAAACGGGCCGAGGAGCAAAAGGCCTCCCTCCTTCCCCTGATACGGGCCCACTTCGGGGTGGAAGAGGTGGTCTTCCTCCTGGAAAAAAAAAGCCTAAACCCTAGGCCCCTTTCCCGAAACCTGCCATTGCCTGAGGAAAAACCCACCCGGGGTGGGCCGGCCGAAGAGCCTAAGGCCTCCGAGCCCTCTTCCCAAGCCCTGCCGGAAGGGGAGGAAAAGCCGAGGGAGGTCTTTCCCGAGCCTGCCGAAAGGCTGCCTTCTGCCCAAGCCCCTTGGCCAGGGTGGCCGGTTCCCTCTGGACCCGATGCCCCGGCGGAGGAACCCCCCAGGCCTCCTGAGGATCCCAACCGGCGCCTGGCGGAGATCATCCGCCTCCTGGGGGCGCGGCTCCTTTGGGTGCGCAGGCCCAGGCTTCCCGAGGCCGAGGAACCCGTGAGCGAAGACGACATAGGGGGTACTGGTATATAATGCCCCCATGACCAAGACCACCGAGTTGGGGCAAGAGACCGTGGAGAACATCCTCAAGCGGCTACGGCGTATAGAAGGCCAGGTGCGGGGTTTGCAGAAGATGGTGGCCGAAGGGCGTCCTTGTGACGAGGTGTTAACCCAAATGACCGCCACCAAAAAGGCCATGGAGGCGGCGGCCACGTTGATCCTGGAAGAGTTTCTCAACATTTGCGCCGCCGAGGTTTCCGAGGGCAAAGTGGACCCCAAGAAACCCGAGGAAATCGCCACCATGTTGAAGAAGTTCATCTAGCCTCTTACCGGGTGGGCTTTTACGGTTTTCGGAAGAGGCTCCGGCGCCTTTGGCAGGCCTTCTTTCCCCAAGAGAAGGGGTTGGACGATGCCTTTGCCCTGGCCTTTTTGCAGGGGGAGGAGCGCACCCTGTACCTGGCCATGGACCCCCGGGATAGGGCCCATGCGGTGCGGGTGGCCAAAAGGCTCCTTAAGGATTACCCCGACGCCCCTGCCTTTGTCATTCGCGCGGCGCTCCTTCACGATGCGGGAAAGGCCTTGAGGCCCTATAGCCCCTGGGAGCGCATCCTTACCGGGCTTTATGCTCCTCCCGTACCGCCCTACCCCTTGCAGGAGGGGTTTTGGGGCGCCTTCCAGGTGCGCCGCCACCACCCCCTGTACGCGGCGGAGCGCATCCGGGATCCCCAGGTGCGGGCCCTGGTTCTGGAGCACCACCGCCCGCAAAGCCTCTGGGGCCGGAGACTCCACCAGGCGGACCAGGAGGAGTAGCCCCCTTTGGGCGAATGCCCCTAGCCAAATCCCACCCTTAAGGAGTAGGGTATCAAAGAGCGAAGGAGGGCTTATGGAAGAGTTCACCTGGCGCGTGGGCGGCCCCCAAGGGGGCGGGATAGAGACGGCGGCCACCCTCTTCGCCCGGGCCGTGGCCAAGGGCGGTTGGTGGGTGGCCACCAAGCGGGAGTACCACTCCAACATCATGGGGCGGCACTCCTATTTGGACGTGCGGCTAGGGCGAAAACCGGTGGGGGCCTTCCGAGAGAAGGTGGACATGCTGGTGGCCCTGGATGGGGAGACCCTGGCCCGGCACCTGGACGAGGTCCGGCCTGAAGGGGTCCTCCTCTACGATCCCCGGGTCCTGGAGCTCACGGTGCACAAGCTGCCCATGTTGGACCACCGGGTGGCGGATGGCCTCTCGGAGCGCTTTGGCAAGCTGGATCCCAGCCTGAAGGACATTCTAAAGGCCTATGTGGAGGCTGGGGTACAGCCCCTCCCTTACCCCTTTGAGGAGGTGGCGGACCGGATCGGGGCGGAACTGGGTGTTCCCTCCCTCCAGGCCCGCCGCACCCTGAACACCATTGCGGTGGCAGCAAGCCTCCACCTCTTGGGCTTTCCCCTAGACCCCCTGCTGGAGGCCCTGGCCCTCCAGTTTAGGGGCAAGGTGTTGGAGTTAAACCAACGGGTGGCCCAGGCGGTCTACCGGGAGGAAATGCCCAAGCTTTCCTTCCAGCTCCACCTGAACGGCTACGAGCCGGGCCGGGTCTACCTTACCGGGGCCCAGGCGGCGGCCTTGGGCAAGCTGGCGGGCGGGCTTCGCTTCCAGACCTACTACCCCATAAGCCCCGCCACCGACGAGTCCACCTACCTCGAGGCCCACACCGCCTTTACCGGGGCGGACGTGGCCGTGGTCCAGACCGAGGACGAGATCGCCGCGGTGACCATGGCCGTGGGGGCCGCCCTCACCGGGGCCAAGGCGGCCACCGCCACCAGCGGGCCCGGCTTCAGCCTCATGGCCGAGGGGATGGGGTTTGCCGGCATGATCGAGGCCCCCTTGGTGGTAACCCTCTACCAGCGGGGTGGGCCCAGCACCGGCCTTCCCACCCGCACCGAGCAGGGGGACTTGATGTTCGCCATCCGGGGTGGGCATGGGGAGTATCCCAGGATGGTCTTGGCTTCCGGGGACATCCAGGACGCCTTCCTGGATGCGCAAAAGGCCCTGGCCTGGGCCTGGCGCTACCAGACGGTGGTGGTGCACCTGGTGGACAAGTTCCTGGCCTCCATGGCCCAAAGCCTTCCCAAAGAGGCCCTAAGGGTGCTTTCCCTGGACGGGGAAAAGCGCCTTGGGCCCAGGCAAGAGGGCTTTGGCCCCTATGAGCGGTATGGGCCATCGGAAGACGGGATTTCCCCCTTCATCCCCATCGGTACCCCCGGGGGCTTTTACTGGATGACCTCGGACGAGCACGACCCCGTAGGCCACATCACCGAGGACGTGGTCCTGCGGGAATACCAGATGGAAAAGCGCATGCGGAAGCTGGAGACTGCCCTCAAGGAGATTCCTTTAGAGGACCAGTACACCCTCTTTCGGGACGGGGAGGTCCTGGTCCTGGGCTGGGGCACGGTGAAGGGCACCTTGTTGGAGGCCTTGGACCACGTTCCTGGGGTGGGCTACCTGCACCTAAGGCTCCTTTGGCCCTTCCCGGAGATCGGCTCCCTTCTGGAGGGTAAGCGGATCGTCACGGTGGAGCACAACTACTCGGGGCAGCTGGCGGACCTGGTACAGCAGGAAACCCTTAAGCGGGTGCACCACCGGGTGGTGAAGTACAACGGCCGCCCCATCACCCTGGACGAGGCGGTGGAGGCCTTGAAGCAGGTGCTCGCGGGCAAGGCCCCTGGGCGCCTGGTGCTCAGGAAAGGAGTTTAGCCATGCTGGAGCTTAAGCTGGCGGATTATAAGGCGGAAAAGCAACCGGACTGGTGCCCGGGTTGCGGGGACTACGGCATCCTCTCCGCCCTGCAGATGGCCCTTTTTGAGCTGAAGCGGGATCCTCCCCAGACGGCCATCTTCTCGGGGATCGGCTGCTCGGCCAAAACCCCGCACTACCTGAACGTCTATGGGGTCCATACCCTCCACGGCCGCGTTCTCCCCGTGGCCCAGGGGGCCAAGCTGGCCAACCCCCACCTCACCGTGGTGGCGGTGGGGGGGGATGGGGACGGTTTGGGGATTGGGGCGGGGCACTTCGTGGCCGCCGGCCGCCGCAACGTGGACATGCTCTATATCCTCTACGACAACGAGGTCTACGGCCTGACCAAAGGGCAGGCGGGCCCCACCCTGGGCCTAGGGGAGAAGACCAAAAGCCTGCCCAAGCCCAACCCCCAGGGGCGCATCAACCCCCTCCTCCTGGCCTTTGCCTCCGGGTACACCTGGATCGCCCGTGGCTACGCCTACGATGTCAAGGGCCTGAAAGAGCTCATAAAGGAAGGTCTCAACCATCAGGGCCTGGCCTTCCTCCACGTGCTCCAGCCATGCCCCACCTACAACGACCTCCACACCAAGGAGTGGTTTGCCCCCAGGCTGTATAGGCTCCAGGATGATGGGTATGACCCTTATGTCCCAGAGGGCTTGCCTCCTGAGGAGTTAGACAAAAAGATGGCCAAGTTTCAGGAGAAGGCGGGAGAGTGGGGGGAGAGGATTCCCATAGGGGTTTTTTGGAAGGCGGAGGTGCCCACCTTTGAGGAGCGCCTTAAGGCCTATCTCCCCCGCTACCCCGAGGTCTACCCCGCCTTGGGCCAGCGGGAGCCTTTGGACCTCGAGGGCCTTCTTAAGGAGTTTGCCCTCTAGGGGCGGATGAGCCGCGCCGGGGTGGCGATGAGGTCCACCCGGCGCTCGGGTTCCACGGGAAGCTTGGGGTAGACCATGAGGGCGTGGGCTAGGGTGGCGAAGGGGGCATCCACCCTAAGCCAAGCCTGGGGAAAGCCGTAGCCCTTGCCCACCCAGCCCCCTTCCTCGTCCACGGCCACGGCGCCGATGAGGACCAGGTCTATGGGTTGGCCCTCGAGGCTGGCCTTTGCCCCATAGCGGTAGGCCTCCCGCACCCTCTTCAGCTTCCTGGGGTCCAGGCTCTTGAGGAGCAAGAACTCCCCTGGCCGGTCGGGATGGGGGAGGAGGAGGGCCTTCCCCGCCTTTAGGGCCGCTTCCCTTAAGGGTTTTAAGACCGCATCCATCCCCGCCAGGATGAGCCTGGCCCTCTGGAACTCGGGGGTAGCTTGGAGGCGCTCCGCCGCCTTCCTGGCCCCCAGGAAGTTGGGATGGTGGCCGTGGGGGGGTGTGGGGTGGAGGGCCAGGTCGTAGCGGGCCAGGGTGTTCCAGACTTCTTCCCTGAGTTGGCCTAGGGTCATGGGGTTTTAGGCTCAGGGGCAGGGTCCATGGGCGACAGCCCCGCCCTTTCCCTGGGGAGGGGATGGGTTCCTTGGGGTGGCCTGGGATCCAAAACCCTGGATGGCGTGGGGGAGGACGGGGGCATCTTCCACTAGACCACTATACCCAGGTCCCGGGTAGACTGGACCCCATGGGCCGCCTTAAGTTCGCCCACCTGCACCAGCACACCCAGTTTTCCCTCCTGGATGGGGCGGCGAAGCTTTCCGACCTCCTCAAGTGGGTGAAGGAGGTCTCCCCCGAGGACCCCGCCTTGGCCATGACCGACCACGGCAACCTCTTCGGGGCGGTGGAGTTTTACAAGAAGGCCACCGCCATGGGGATCAAACCCATCATCGGCTATGAGGCCTACGTGGCGGCGGAAAGCCGCTTTGACCGCAAAAGGGGGAAGGGCTTGGACGGAGGCTATTTCCACCTCACCCTTCTGGCCAAGGACTTCAAAGGTTACCAGAACCTGGTGCGCCTGGCCAGCCGGGCCTATCTGGAGGGCTTCTACGAGAAGCCCCGCATAGACCGGGAGATTCTTCGGGAGCATTCGGAGGGGCTTATTGCCCTCTCCGGTTGCCTGGGGGCGGAAATCCCCCAGTTCATCCTGCAAGACCGCCTGGACCTGGCCGAGGCCCGGCTGAACGAGTACCTCGCCATCTTCGGCGACCGCTTTTTCCTTGAGATCCAGAACCACGGCCTTCCTGAGCAAAGGAAGGTGAACCAGGTCCTCAAGGAGTTTGCCCGGAAGTACGGCCTGGGGATGGTGGCCACCAACGACGGCCACTACGTGCGCAAGGAGGACGCCCGGGCCCACGAGGTGCTTCTGGCCATTCAGTCCAAAAGCACCCTGGATGACCCCGAGCGCTGGCGCTTCCCCTGCGACGAGTTTTACGTGAAAACTCCGGAGGAGATGCGGGCCATGCTCCCCGAGGAGGAATGGGGGGATGAGCCTTTTGACAACACCGTGGAGATCGCCCGCATGTGCAACGTGGACCTGCCCATCGGGGACAAGATGGTCTACCGCATCCCCCGTTTTCCCCTTCCCCAGGGCTGGACCGGTGCTTTGCCCGCAGGGCAAACAGATTTGCGTAAGCAAGGTGCTTTGCCTGCAGGGCAAACAGATTTGCGTAAGCAAGAGGCCCAGTACCTGCGGGAGCTCACCTTTAAGGGGCTTCTTTTCCGCTATCCAGACCGCATCACCGAGGGGTTCTACCGGGAGATTTTCCGCCTTTTGGGCCGCATCCCCCCTCACGGGGACGGGGAGGCCTTGGCGGAGGCCCTGGCCCAGGTGGAAGGGGAGGCGTGGGAAGCCCTTCGCGCCCAGCTGCCCCCTTTAGAGGGGGTGCGGGAGTGGACGGCGGAAGCCATTCTGCACCGGGCCCTTTACGAGCTTTCCGTGATTGAGCGTATGGGGTTCCCCGGCTACTTCCTCATCGTCCAGGACTACATTAACTGGGCCAAGCGAAACGGGATTTCCGTGGGGCCGGGCCGGGGAAGCGCCGCCGGGAGCCTGGTGGCCTATGCGGTGGGGATCACCAACATTGACCCCTTGCGCTTTGGCCTCCTCTTTGAGCGCTTTCTGAACCCCGAGCGGGTCTCCATGCCGGACATTGACACGGACTTTTCCGACCGGGAGCGGGACCGGGTCATCCAGTACGTGCGCGGGCGCTACGGGGAGGACAAGGTGGCCCAGATCGGCACCTTCGGCAGCCTGGCCTCCAAGGCGGCCCTCAAGGACGTGGCCCGGGTCTACGGCATCCCCCACAAGAAGGCGGAGGAGCTGGCCAAGCTGATCCCCGTGCAGTTCGGCAAGCCCAAGCCCCTGGCCGAGGCCATAGAGCTGGTGCCGGAGCTGAGGGCGGAGATGGAGAAAGACCCCAAGGTGCGGGAGGTCATAGAGGTGGCCATGCGCCTGGAGGGCCTAAACCGCCATGCCTCCGTGCACGCCGCTGGGGTGGTGATCGCCCAGGAGCCCCTCACGGACCTGGTCCCCCTCATGCGGGACCAGGAGGGGCGGCCCGTGACCCAGTACGAGATGGGGGCGGTGGAGGCCTTGGGGCTTTTAAAGATGGACTTCCTGGGCCTGCGTACCCTCACCTTCCTGGATGAGGCCAAGAAGATCGTGAGGGAGTCCAAGGGGGTGGAGCTGGACTATGACCGCCTGCCCCTGGACGATCCCAAGACCTTCGCCCTCTTGGCCCGGGGGGAGACCAAGGGGGTTTTCCAGCTGGAATCGGGGGGCATGACCGCCACGGTGCGGGGGCTTAAGCCCCGGCGCCTGGAGGACATCATCGCCCTGGTCTCCCTCTACCGCCCAGGGCCCATGGAGCACATCCCCACCTACATCCGCCGCCACCATGGCCAGGAGCCCGTGAGCTACGCGGAGTTCCCCCATGCGGAAAAGTACCTAAGGCCTATCCTGGAGGAGACCTACGGCATCCCCGTCTACCAGGAGCAGATCATGCAGATCGCCTCCCAGGTGGCCGGCTACTCCCTGGGGGAGGCGGACCTCCTGCGCCGGGCCATGGGCAAGAAGAAGGTGGAGGAGATGCAAAGGCACCGGGAGCGCTTCGTGCGGGGGGCCAAGGAACGGGGCGTCCCCGAGGAGGAGGCCAACCGGCTTTTTGACATGCTGGAGGCCTTTGCCAACTACGGCTTCAACAAGTCCCACGCTGCCGCCTACAGCCTCCTTTCCTACCAGACCGCCTACGTGAAGGCCCATTACCCGGTGGAGTTCATGGCCGCCCTCCTCAGCGTGGAACGGCACGATTCTGACAAGGTGGCGGAGTACATCCGCGACGCCCGGGCCATGGGGATTGCGGTCCTCCCCCCCGACATCAACCGCTCGGGCTTTGACTTCAAGGTGGTGGGGGAGGAGATCCTCTTTGGCCTTTCCGCGGTGAAGAACGTGGGGGAGGGGGCGGCCCAGGCCATCCTGACGGAGAGGGAGCGGGGTGGCCCCTTTAAGAGCCTAGGGGATTTTCTAAAGCGCCTGGACGAGAAGGTGGTGAACAAGCGCACCCTCGAGTCCCTCATCAAGGCGGGGGCTTTTGACGCCTTTGGGGATAGGGCGAGGCTTCTCGCCTCCTTAGAACCCCTCCTTCGCTGGGCGGCGGAGGGTCAAAGGCGAACCCGTTCGGGCATGCTGGGTCTTTTTGCCGAGGCCGAGGAGCCTCCCTTGCTGGAGGCTCCGCCTTTGGACGAGATCACCCGGCTCCGCTACGAGAAGGAGGCCTTGGGCATCTATGTCTCCGGCCACCCTGTGCTCCGCTATCCGGGGCTGAGGGAGGTGGCCAGCTGCCCCTTGGAGGAGCTAGCCGATTTCATCCAGGGCCTTCCCCCAAGGGCCAGGGTACTCCTTGCGGGCATGGTGGAGGAGGTGGTGCGCAAGCCCACCCGTAGCGGGGGGATGATGGCCCGCTTCACCCTTTCCGACGAGACCGGGGCCCTGGAGGCGGTGGCCTTCGGCCGGGCCTACGAGGGGGTTTCCCCCAAGCTCAAGGAGGACACCCCCCTTCTGGTCCTGGCGGAGGTGGAACGGGAGGAGGGGGGGCTTAGGGTGATGGCCCAGGCTGCCTGGACCCATGAGGAGGTGGCCGAGGCCCCCAAGGCCCTGGAGGTGGAGGTGGACCACGCCCTTTTGGATGAAGGGGGCGTGACCTTGCTTAAAAGCCTTTGGGATGAGCACCCCGGGAACCTCCCCCTCTACCTGAGGGTCCAGGGTCCCTTTGGGGAGGCCATCCTTTCCTTGCGGGAAGCCCGGGTGGGGGGAGGGGTTCTGGAGGCCCTCGAGGCGGAAGGCTTCCGCGCCTACCTGGTGCCGGACCGGGAGGCCTTCTTGCAGGGGAATGGCGGGGCTAGCCCCAAGGAGGAGGTGGTGCCCTTTTAAAAAGGAGGCTGGGCCTAGGCCCAGCCTCACTTGCCCCGTTGCTGGGGCCCCCAACCTGGCTTCGCCAGGTGGGGGTGGCTTTAGAAGTCCATGTCGCCGCCGCCTGCGGGAGCGGGGGTGGACTCCTTCTTCTCGGGCTTCTCCGCCACCACCGCCTCGGTGGTAAGGATGAGGGAGCCGATGGAGGAAGCGTTCTGCAGGGCGGAGCGGGTCACCTTGGCGGGGTCCACGATGCCCGCCTCCACCATGTCCACGAACTCCCCGGTGGCAGCGTTAAAGCCCAGGCGCAGGTTCTGGGTCTCGGAGAGGATGCGCTGCACCACCACCGAGCCCTCGTAGCCAGCGTTTTCCGCGATCTGGCGGGCGGGCTCCTCCAGGGCCCGGCGCACGATCTTGGCCCCGGTGGCCTCATCCCCCTCCAGCTTCTTGAGGAGCTCGTCCACGGCGCTGATGGCCCTGAGGAGGGTTACGCCACCGCCCGGGACGATCCCTTCCTCCACCGCGGCCCGGGTGGCGGAGAGGGCGTCCTCAAAGCGGTGCTTCTTCTCCTTGAGCTCGGTCTCGGTGGCCGCTCCCACCCGGATCACCGCCACGCCTCCCGCCAGCTTGGCCAGGCGCTCCTGGAGCTTCTCCTTGGCGTACTCGCTGTCGGTGGTCTCCAGCTCCTTCTTGATGCCGTTGATGCGGGCCTCGATGTCCTCCTTCTTGCCCTTGCCCCCCACGATGGTGGTCTCGTCCTTGGTGATCCGCACCCGCTCGGCCCGGCCCAGCATGGAGAGGGTGGCGTTCTCCAGCTTGAAGCCCAGCTCCTCGCTGATCACGGTGCCCCCCGTGACCGCGGCGATGTCCTTGAGCATCTCCTTGCGGCGATCACCGAAGCCGGGGGCCTTCACCGCGGCCACGTTCAGGGTGCCCCGGAGCTTGTTGACCACCAGGGTGGCCAAGGCCTCGCCCTCCACGTCCTCGGCGATCAGGAGGAGGGGCTTGCCCGTCTGGGCCACCTGCTCCAGGATGGGGAGGAGCTCCCGCACGTTGGACACCTTCTTCTCCACGATGAGGATGAAGGCGTCCTCGAGGACCGCCTCCATGGCCTCGGGGTTGGTGACGAAGTAGGGGGAGATGTACCCCTTGTCGAACTGGTACCCCTCCACGAACTTCAGTTCGGTGTCCAGGCTCTTGGACTCCTCAACGGTGATGATCCCCTCCTTTCCCACCTTCTCCATGGCGTCGGCAATCAGCTTGCCCACGTCGGGGTCGTTGGCGGAGATGGTGGCCACCTCCTCGATGGCCTTGCGGTCCTCCACGGGGATGGCCAGGGAGCGGATCTTCTCCACCGCCGCCTCCACCGCCTTCTCAATGCCCCGCTTGAGGGCCAAGGGGTTGGCGCCGGCGGCCACGTTCTTAAGGCCCTCCCGCACGATGGCTTGGGCCAAGACGGTGGCGGTGGTGGTACCGTCACCGGCCACGTCGTTGGTCTTGGAGGCCACCTCCTTGAGGAGCTGGGCCCCGATGTTCTCCAGGTGGTTTTCCAGCTCGATCTCCTTGGCCACCGTCACCCCGTCCTTGGTGATGGTGGGGGAGCCGAACTTCTTCTCCAGGACCACGTTCCGGCCCCGGGGGCCAAGGGTCACCTTCACCGCATCGGCCACGGCGTTCACGCCGCGCTCCAAAGCCCTGCGGGCTGCCTCGTCAAACACTAGGACCTTCGCCATACCTCACCTCCTATTGCAAGACCGCCAAAAGGTCGCGCTCGGAGAGGATCACGTACTCCTCGCCGTCAATCTCAATCTCGGTGCCGCCGTACTTGGCGAAGACCACGATGTCCCCCTCCTTGACCTCCAGGGGCACCTTCTGCCCGTTCTCCAAGATGCGGCCCGAGCCCACCGCGATCACCTTGCCCTTCTGGGGCTTCTCCTTGGCGGTGTCGGGGAGCACGATGCCGCCTTTGGTCTTAGGCTCCTCTTCAATCCGCTTCACCACAACCCTGTCGCCTAGGGGCTTGATCACCGTCTTCACCTCCGCAGCCATATTCACTCCCCCCTTTGACGCTCAAAGGCCGAGAGTGTCAAACCAAGGGTTATTATTTTGGCCCCGCGTCCTTTTGTCAAGGGGGTTGAGGGGAGTCTTATAAGGCAAGGGTCTGGTGGCCCCGCACCACCCGGAGGCTTATCCCATGGGCCAGGAGAAGGTCCTTCATGGCCAGGGCCCGGGCCAGGCCTGGGGTCTTGCCAAAGGCTACCCGGCCCTTTTCACCCGGGTAGAGGAAGTATCCCTCGGGAAGCAGAAGAAGGACTCCCTGCCGGGCCTGGGCGGCTCCCCTTAGGGTTGCCTCCAGGAAGGATTCCTCCGCCCCCTGGCTGATGAGGAAGTAGGTGCTCCCGAAAGGGGCCTTGGGGGGAAGGGAGGGGCCTGGGGTGGATTGCAAGCGGGCTAGGAGCGAGAGGGCCCTTACCAGGTGGGCCTTTCCCCGCCCTAAGGGGAGGACCTCTCCTGCGGAAAGGCCGTATTGGGCTCCTTTCTTTTCCGCCAGCAGGAGGAGCCAGGCGGCGAGGCTGGTGGCGTGGTCCAGGTAGGCGGGGTGGAGGCTTTGGGTGTCCAGGTGGAGGAAGAGGCCTCCCAGAAGGCTTTTTTCCACCTCCCGTACAAAGGGATGACCCTGCCGGAGGCTTGCCTGCTTGGCCAGAAAACGCAAGGGGTCCCCCGCTTGGTAAGGGCGGAGGCCCTTGGCCTCCAGGGGATCCGGCAGGCCAAAGGGCTCGGGCCTGCCCTCCAGGAAGAAGCTGGGGGCGGGCTCAAAAGGCGGCAGGGGGCGCAGGGAAGGATAGACCAAGGCCTTTCCCACCTCGAGGCTTACAAGCCTTTCCCCCAGGCCCAAAGGGCTTCTCAGGAGGAGGGTGAGGCCCAAAGGGTATTCCCCCCGCCGGCGGTAGCGGTAAGGGAGGGGAAGCGGTAGCCGCATCCTTCCCCAGACCACCCCAGAGAGGCTCTGGGGTTTGAGGCCCAGGGGAGCCGAGGGCAGTGTTTCCAGATGCACGTAGAGGGGTAGGGGGGCCCAGACCTCCACCTCCACCTGCCCCTCTCCCTCCTGGCCGGGGAAACCTGGGGCCAGGCCGTGGGCTTTGACCCGGACCTGGGCGAACCAGGGCGCTCGCCAAAGGGCTAGGAGGAGGGCCAAGGAGAGGAGAGCCAAGACCGCTTCCACAAAGCCCCTTCCTCCATCCCTAGGCCCTTTCCACCGGGGTGGGTACCACCTTAAGGGCCTCGACCACCAGCCCTTCCGAGCTGGCTCCGGCTAGCTCCGCCTCCAGCTTTAGAAGGAGGCGGTGGGGGATGGCGGCCCGGAAAGCCTCCTTGATGTCCTCGGGCACGGCAAAGCCTCGCCCCTGCAAAAGGGCCAGGGCCTGGGCCAGGCGCTCCACCTGTAAGAGGGCTCTAGGGGAGGGGCCAAGCCGCACCTCCTCCCGGCTTCTAAGCCAGGTGGATAGGGCCAGAAGGTAGTCCAGCAGTTCCTCCGCCACCTTTACCCGGCGCACCTCCTGTCGCAGGGCCAAGAGTTCCTCCCCCTGGGTAACGGCCTCCAGGCCCTCCAGGGGGTCCTTTTCCTTGAGGGCCAGGAGAAGGGCTTTCTCATCGGGATAGCCCAGGGAAAGCCGGGCGGTGAACCGGTCCCGCTGGGCTACGGGGAGAGGGTAGGTGCCCTCCTCCTCCACGGGGTTTTGCGTGGCCAGGACAAAAAAAGGCTCGGGCAAGGGGTGGGTTTTCCCTTCCAGGGTCACTTGGCCTTCCCCCATGGCCTCGAGGAGGGCGGACTGGGTCCTGGGGGTGGCCCGGTTGAGCTCGTCCACCAAAAGGACCTGGGTAAAGATGGGACCCTTCTGCCACACCAGGTTCCCCTCCCGGTAGAGGTAGACCCCGGTGAGGTCCTGGGGCAGGAGGTCTGGCGTCATCTGGATGCGGCTAAAGGAAAGCCCCAGGACCCGGGCCAAGGCCTTGGCGAAGGTGGTCTTGCCGGTGCCGGGTACATCCTCCAGGAGGAGGTGGCCCCCGGAGAGAAGGGTGGCCAGGGAGAGCCTTAGGGTCTCCTCTTTCAGGAGGACCCGGCCCGAAAGGGCCCTTTGGATGCGGGTGAGGAACATAGCCTAAGGATATCCGCCAAGAGGGTTTCCGCCCTTTCCGCTTCCTCCTCTCCGGCTTCTCCCCCGTAGCGCACGGGCAGGTAAAGCCTGGTGAGGCCGTCCAAGGGTTCCCTCAACCCGGGAAGAAGGGGGGAAACTCTCCCCAGATACTCCAAGGGCCCCTCGGAGGCCATGCGGGGGAGACCGCTTTTCTTGAGGGCCTTCAGGGCCTGATAATAGGCCCGCCGCACCCGGTTTTGGGGGTGCGTTTCTTTAAAGGACCGGGGAACTTGAGGTTCAAAGCTCCGGTCGGTTTCCTGCCCTCCCCTTTCCCGGTGGCGCCAGACCAGGAAGGCCAGGAGGGAAAGGAGGCCCAGGGTCACGAGGGCGGAAAGCCCCGCCAGGGCCACCCCCACCTCCCCCAGCCTCCTGGGCCCCGGTACGGCTTCCTTTGGACCGCTTTCCTGGGGAGGGACGGGCGTGGAGGCCGACGGGGTGCTTCCCGGCACGCTCTCCCCACCTCCCAGGCTGCCCAGGTAGAGGAGGAAGAGGCCCGCTGCCAAAAGGGCCAGCACCAGGGGCAAAAGGTGCATCCCCCGGTAGGGAAGCCTTTCCCCCCGGCCCAGAAGGGGTAGCAGGGCTAAGAGGATGAGGAGGAGGGCTAGGGGTCCTGCGTAGGCCAGGGCCCGGTTCAGAAAGGCCACCCAGGGGAAAAAGCCTTCCCTAGGAGCCTGGTAGACCACCTCCTCCCCGGGCTGGGGTCTGGTTTCCGGGGAAGCGTGGAGGCTAAGGGAGGGTGGGGTGGGTAGGGGAAGGGCAGGGAGGCGCAGGGGGAGGAAGGCCAGGCCTGCCAGCAGGAGGCCCAGGATCCCCGGAACCCAGAGGGCGGAAGAAGGGCTCCAGAACCGCTCCCCCTTTTCCTGGGCGCGCCGATGGGCCTCCTCGAGGAGGCTAAACCCGTGCAAGAGCCCTAGAAGGAAAAGGCCAAGGGGACCTAGCCAAAGGGCTGGGGGAAGGAGAAAGAGGCTGGAAAGGGGCCGAGCCTTGGTGGCCAGGAAAAGGCCGTAGAGGAGGAGAAGCCCAGACGTCAGGGCCCATCCCTGGAGCCAGGAGGGGAACGGGGAGGCAAGGGCGTGGAGAAGGCCAGGGAGGAAGGCCCCCCACAGAAAGGCTCCCCCATAAAACCTCTTGGCTAGGTGGAGGAGGAAGACGCCCACGGCCAAAGGAGGGGTCCAGAGGGGTAGGAGGGCCAGAAGCCCTAGGCCCAGGAAGGGGGTAAGGGGAACGGGCTTCATCCCCCCTCCCGCTGGCGCAGGGCCTCGTAGAGGAGGAGGGCGGCGCTCACGGAAACGTTGAGGCTATCCGCCGCCCCCCGCATGGGGATGCGCACCCGAACCCCCGCCCGGGCAAGCCAAGCCTGGGAAAGGCCTTCGTCCTCGGCGCCCAGCAGGAAGGCCACGCCTTTTTTGTAGTTCTCTTCCCAGTACACCTTTTCCCCTCTGGGGGTGGCCGCCACCAGGAAGAGCCCTTTTTCCTCCAGGAAATGGGCCACTTCCTCCTCGGCCACGGGAAAGACGGGCAAGGAGAAGACCACCCCGGTGGAGTTCCGGATCACCTGGGGGCTATAGAGGTCCACCCCTTCCGCCACCAGGACCAGGTCTACCCCCGCCCCATCCGCCGAGCGCAGGATGGCCCCCAGGTTGCCGGGCTTTTCCAGGCCCAAGAGGACCAGGACCAGGGGATTTTGCGGGAGCCTTGCCTCCTCGAGGGTCCTTCGGGACAGGCGGAAGACCCCGATGACGGGCGAGGGATTTTCCCTTACGGAAACCCGCTCCATAGCCTCTTGGGAGAACTCCAGAACAGGGGCTTGGCCCGCCAGGGCCCGGTCTTCCGGGGTGGCCTTGGGGCCGAGGAGGAGGGTTTCCAAGCGGAGGCCGGCCCTAAGGGCTCTTTCCACCTCCCGCCGGCCCTCCACCAGGAAAAGGCCAGCCCGCTCCCGCTCCTTTCGTTCCTTCAGGGCGGCTAGGGCCTTCACCTTGGGGTTAGCGGGGCTTTGGATGCGCATGGGGGTCTCCTGAAAGGCGGATGGCAAAGCGGGCGATGGAGGGGCCGGAAAGCTCCAAGGACACCTCCTCTACCTGGGGGAACTCCTCCAGGAGGCGGGAAAGGCGAAGGAGGATTTCCTGGTAGGGGGTAGGGTCTACCTGGTCCCCCAGGGGTCGGGTGAGCTCCCGGGCATCCTTTTCCGTGAGGGGGGAGAGCCTTTCCCCCAAGGCTAGCTCTCCCAGAGGAGTGGGCAGGAGCAGGGCGAGAACGGGGCCGAAGAGGGGGTGGGGCTTGGCGGTGAGCCTGAGAAAAAGGCCTTCTCCTTGCCCCACGGGAAGGCCAAAGCAGCGGAGGAGGGCCTCTTCCTCCTCGCGCCGTAGCTCCTTCTTGCCCTCCAAAAGCCTTCTTGCCTCCTCCAGGTGCAAATCCGCGAAGTCGGGGAAGTGGAGGGGTTCTTCCCGCCAGGCCTTGTAGGCCCAGGCCCGGCTCAAGGCGATGGCCGCCGATTCGGGAAAGCGGTAGAGGGCCACCCGGCCCATAACCCTTGCCCGCACCCCGGGGGAGCCCATCACGCAGCTCAGGAGGAGCTTGTTTCCTTCCACCCCTTCCAAAAGAGCCAGGAACTCCTCCTCGCTGGCAAAGCCCATGGGTACGAAGAGGAGGAACACGCTTCCCGCCTCGCTTTCCATGGCTTCTTCCAGGGCGCGGGCAAACTCCTTCGCCTTGGCGGTGGAGCCCAGGTCCACGTGTTCCGCGGCAAGCCCCCCTTCCCGTAGGGCCTCGAGGGCCAGGTTGGAGGGACCGGAGGCGTTGGAGATGAGGCGGACCCGGTTGTTCTCCGGAAGCTGTCCCAGGGCCAGGAGGGCGGCCACGTCAAAGGCTTCCTCCAGGCTGTTGGCCCGGATCACCCCGGCCTGGGCGAAGAGGGCCCGCACCAAAGGGTCCCGGGAGGGGTGCACCGCCAGGATGGGTTTTTTCTTGCCGATCCTCCGGGCTAAGCGGGAGAAGCGCCTGGGGTTGCCGAAGCTTTCCAGGTAGAGGAGGATCACCCGGGTCCTCTCGTCCTCCTCCCAGAACTGCAGGAGGTCGTTGGAGGAGATGTCCGCCTTGGCTCCTAAGGAAACGAAGGAGGAGATGCCCAGCCCCATGCCCTCCGCATAGGCCATCACCGCCCGGCCCAGGGTCCCCGACTGGCTGGAGATGGCCAGGGGTCCAGGTTTGGGGAGGGGAGCCAGGCCCGCCGCCAGGCGGACCTCAGGGTGGGTGTGGACCATACCCAAGGAGCCAGGCCCCAGGAGGCGCATCCCATGGCGCCGGGCCTTGTCGGCCAGTTCCCTGGCTTCTTTTTCCGTAAAGCCGGTGGTGAGGACGATGGCCGCCCGCACCCCCCGCCTTCCTGAGGCCTCGAGGGCCTCAAAGACCCGCTCCTTGGGCACGGCGATCACCGCCAGGTCCACGGGGCCGGGGATGCTTTCCACCCGGGGGTAGGCGAGAAGGGGCCCCACCGTGCCCCCCTCCTTGCCGATGGCCTCGTTCACCGGGTAGACGGGCCCTTGGAAGCGGCCAAAGATGAGGTTTTCCAGCACCCGGTAGCCGATGCCTTCCGGGTCCCGGCTCGCCCCCACCACCGCCACCCCCTTGGGGAAGAAGAGGGGGTGGAGGCTAGCCAAGGTGGAGACCTTCTCCCGCCACTCAAAGCGCTCCGCCACCCGTTCCTCCAGGAGGATCTCAAACTCCACCTCAATCTCGCCGCTATCCCGGTGGGCCCGCACCTGGAAGCCGCTTTCCATGAAAACGTTGAGCATCTTCTGGTTCTCCGCCAGGACGAAGGCCTGAAACCGCCTTACCCCCCGCTTAGCGGCGATCAGGGCCAGGCGTTCCAGAAGGAGGGTGCCCAGGCCCTTGCCCTGGAAGGCATCATCCACCAGAAAGGCCACCTCGGCGGTGTCCTCCCCTTTAAGGCGCACGTACTCCCCCGTGGCCACCATCCGGGGAGGCTCCCCCGCCAGGACCACAAGGGTCACCTTTTCCTCCTCGGGCTTGGCGGCAAGGAGGAGCTCGGCGGCTTTCTCCGGGGAGATGGGAGAGAAGAAGCGCATGCGCAAGGACTCCGGGGACAGGCGCCTCAGGAACTCTACAAATAGGGGGAGGTCCTTGGGGCTTGCCCGCCTTAGAAAGGCGGTGCGCCCGTCCTTAAGGAGGACGGGGCCCTCCTCGAGGCCGTACTGGGGCGTGGGTGGGGGCACGTAGCCCATGCCTTTAGCCTACTCCCCATAGCCTGGGGGTTATTCCTTTTCCCGCCCAACCAGGTGGCCTTTCCTCTGGATTCCCGGTAGCATGGGGCCATGCTCAGGTTGGATACCCGCTTCCTTCCCCGTTTCCCCGAGGACCTAAGGGCCCATGCCCCCACCCTCCTAGGGGCCCAGGAGGCCCTTTTGGCCAAGCGGAAGGACCCCAGCCAGATGCTGGGCTGGATAGACCTTCCCGAGGACACGGAAACCTTAAGGAGTATCCGCCGCTACCGCGAGGCCAACCCTTGGGTGGAGGACTTTGTCCTTCTGGGCATCGGGGGGAGCGCCCTGGGGCCTAAGGCCCTGGAGACCGCCTTCAACGAAAGCGGGGTGCGCTTCCACTACGTGGACCACGTGGAGCCGGAGCCCGTGCTCCGGATCCTTCGGGGCCTGGACCCCCGGAAGACCCTGGTGAATGCGGTTTCCAAGTCGGGAGCTACCGCGGAAACCCTGGCCGCCCTCCTCCTCTTCCTCAACTGGCTTCGGGAAAACCTGGGGGAGGACTGGCGGCGGCACCTGGTCCTCACCACTGACCCCAAGCGGGGGGCGCTACGGGCTTTGGCGGAAAGGGAGGGTCTTGTGGCCTTCTCCATCCCCGAGAACGTGGGGGGGCGCTACTCGGTGCTTTCCCCGGTGGGCCTCCTCCCCTTGGCCTTCGCCGGGATGGACCTGGAGGCCCTCCTCATGGGGGCCAGGAAGGCCAATGAGGTGGCCCTGGCTCCCCTGGAGGAGAACCTTCCCCTGCAGACCGCCCTCCTGCAGCACCTCCACCGCCAGCTGCCCATCACCGTCTTCATGGTGTATTCCGAGCGACTCCGATACCTTCCCGCCTGGTTTGTCCAGCTCCACGATGAGTCCTTGGGCAAGCGGGACGGGGAGGGCAACCGGGTGGGCACCACCGCGGTGCCCGCCTTGGGCCCTCAGGACCAGCACGCCCAGGTGCAGCTCTTCCGGGAAGGCCCCCTGGACAAGCTCATCGTTTTGGTGGTGCCGGAAAGGGCCACGGAGGACCTCACCCTGCCCCGGGTGGAAGGCCTCGAGGAGGAGGCGGGTTACCTCTTTGGCAAAGGCCTGTTCCAGCTTCTAAGGGCCGAGGCCGAGGCCACCTACCAGGCCTTGGCGGAAGCGGGGCAAAAGGTGTACACCCTTTACCTTTCCGAGATCTCTCCTTACACGGTGGGTTGGCTGCTTCAACACCTCATGTGGCAGACCGCTTTTCTAGGGGAGCTTTGGGGGGTCAACGCTTTTGACCAGCCGGGGGTGGAGCTGGGCAAACGGCTTACCTTCGCTCTCCTGGGGCGCCCGGGCTACGAGCCGTAGGCCTGGAAGCGTGGAAATAAGTGTATGATGCCCTAGGCATAAGGGGGTTGCTATGGACCGACTGGAGCCTTTGGGCATCAAACCGAGGAAACAGGTTTTTTGGAACACGGTTTCCCCCATCCTGGTGGAACACACCCTGGCCCGGGGGGAGGGGTTTTTGGCCCACAAGGGGTCCTTGGTGGTGGACACCACCCCCTACACGGGGAGAAGTCCCAAGGACAAGTTCGTGGTGCGGGAGCCTGGGGTAGAGGAGGAGATCTGGTGGGGCGAGGTGAACCAGCCCTTCGCCCCAGAGGCCTTCCAGGCCCTCTTGGAGAGGGTGGCTGCCCACCTTTCCGACCGGGACCTTTATGTCCAAGACCTTTATGCCGGGGCCGACAAGCGTTTCCGCTTGGCGGTAAGGGTGGTGACGGAAAGCCCCTGGCACGCCCTCTTTGCCCGCAACATGTTCATCCTCCCGCGCCGCTTCCCCGAGGACGACGAGGTGGAGCCCTTCGCTCCCGGCTTTACCGTGGTCCACGCCCCCTACTTCCTGGCTGACCCCGGGCGGGACGGTACCCGGAGCGAGGTCTTCGTGGGCATCAGCTTCCAGAGGAAGCTGGTGCTCATCGTGGGTACCAAGTACGCCGGGGAAATCAAGAAGAGCATCTTCACTGTGATGAACTACCTCATGCCCAAGCAAGGGGTCTTCCCCATGCACGCCTCGGCCAACGTGGGGCAGGGAGGGGATGTGGCCATCTTCTTCGGCCTTTCCGGGACGGGAAAGACCACCCTTTCCACCGACCCGGAAAGGCCTTTGATCGGGGACGACGAGCACGGCTGGAGCGGGGAGGGGGTATTCAACTTTGAGGGAGGGTGCTACGCCAAGGTCATTCGCCTTTCCCGGGAACACGAGCCCCTTATCTATAAAGCCTCCAACCAGTTTGAGGCCATTCTGGAGAACGTGGTGGTGAACCCGGAAAGCCGCCGGGTGGAGTGGGATGACGATACCAAGACCGAGAACACCCGGGCCTCTTACCCCCTTGCCCACCTGGAAAACGTGGTGGACTCGGGTATGGCGGGCCATCCCAAGGCCATCTTCTTCCTCTCCGCGGATGCCTATGGGGTTCTACCTCCCATCGCTCGGCTCTCTCCGGAACAGGCCATGTACTACTTCCTTTCCGGCTACACCGCCCGGGTGGCGGGGACGGAAAGGGGGATCACCGAGCCCAAGGCCACCTTTTCCGCCTGCTTTGGGGCGCCCTTTTTGCCCCTTCATCCGGGGGTTTACGCCAAGATGCTAGGGGAAAAGATCAAAAAGCATGGGCCCAGGGTGTACCTGGTGAACACCGGCTGGACCGGGGGACCTTACGGGGTGGGCCGGCGCTTCCCCTTGCCCGTGACCCGGGCCCTTCTGCAGGCGGCCTTGACTGAGGCCCTCGAGGGGGTCCCTTACCGCCAGGACCCCGTCTTCGGCTTTGAGGTGCCCATGGAGGTGCCCGGGGTACCAAAGGAGCTTTTGGACCCGAGGGAAACCTGGGCCGACAAGGAGGCCTATGACCGCCAGGCCAGGAAGCTGGCCACACTTTTCCAGGAAAACTTCCGTAAATACGCCGACGGGGTAGAGGAGGCGGTGCTCCAGGCGGGGCCGAGGGTGGGATAGAGGCGAGTCTGCAAGGCTGGGCTTAGGGGCCAACCCCTTGCCAAATAGGGCCGGGGGGTCTTAGGCTCCTAGGTGGCAGGTAATGGAAGGGACAAATGTACTTCACCCCCCGGCCGGGTCTTCTGGCAGAATGGTAAGCGTTACCGTCTGGGGGACGGGTTCGCCATGAGCCAAGCCTGGTTTAGCCGTTACGCCTGGGGAGTCTTGGGGTGGAACATCCTGGTGGCCCTCTGGGGGGCTTACGTGCGGGCCACGGGGTCGGGGGCGGGGTGCGGCTCCCACTGGCCCACCTGCAACGGGGAGATCATCCCCAGAAGCCCCCAGGTGGAGACCCTCATTGAGTTCGCTCACCGGGCCACCTCGGGCCTGGCGTTCCTTTCCGTGCTCCTTTTGGCGGGGCTGGCTTTTCGCCTTTTCCCCAAGGGCCATCCCGTGCGCTTCGGGGCCGGACTTTCCCTCCTCTTCATGATCACCGAAAGCCTGGTGGGGGCTTCCTTGGTCCTCTTCGGCTGGACGGCCCACAACGTGAGCGCGGCCCGGGCCGTGGTGCAGATGGTGCACCTGGCCAACACCTACTTCCTCTTGGCCTCCTTGGCCTTAACCGCCTGGTGGGCTTCTGGCGGTGCTCCTTTACGGGTAAGGGGCCAGGGGGCTGTGGGCATAGCCCTCTTCCTCGGGCTCATGGCCTTGCTCTTTTTGGGGATGAGCGGGGCGGTTACCGCCTTGGGCGACCTGCTCTTCCCCGTTAGGAATACCCTCGAGGCCCTGGAGCGCTCCTTAACTCCCGGTGAGCACTTCCTGGTGCGCCTTAGGGTCCTTCACCCCCTCATTGCTGTGAGTGTGGGCCTGTATGTGGTCTTCGCCGGCTACCTGGTAGCCCACCTAAGGCCTTCTTCCCATACCCGCCGCTTGGCCCACGCCCTTGCCTACCTTTACGGGGCGCAGCTTTTGGCCGGGCTGATAAACGTATGGCTTAAGGCCCCGGTCTGGATGCAGATCCTGCACCTTCTCCTGGCCTACGCCGTCTGGATTCTCTTTGTTCTCCTCTCGGCTGCAGCCCTGGCCAAAGGAACCAGGCGGGTGGAACTGGGGGAGGGCGCGGGGGGCGGACAGGTGCACCGGGGTACCGGGGGGGCCACCTGGAAGGATTACCTGGCCCTCACCAAGCCCCGGGTCATCAGCCTTCTCCTCTTCACCACCCTGGTGGCCATGCTCATGGCCGCCAAGGGCTGGCCGGGGACGGGGCTTTTTCTGGTGGTGGCCTTGGGCGGGTACATGATGGCGGGAGCCGCCAACGCCATCAACATGGTGGTGGACCGGGATATAGATGCCCGCATGCGCCGCACGGCCAAAAGGCCCACGGTCACCCAGCGGATCTCCAGTAGGGATGCCCTCCTTTTTGCCTTTGGCTTAGCCACCCTCTCCTTCTTGCTCCTCTGGTGGGGGGCGAACCTCCTCACGGCCACCCTGGCCCTCATGGGCCTTATCTGGTACGTGCTGGTCTACACCCTTTATCTCAAGCGGCGCACTTGGCACAACATCGTCATCGGCGGGGCGGCAGGGGCCTTTCCTCCTCTGGTGGGCTGGGCGGCGGTGACCGGGGACCTTAGCCTCTTTGCCTGGTACCTCTTCGCCCTCATCTTCTTCTGGACCCCCGTGCACTTTTGGGCCCTGGCCCTCATGATCCAGGAGGATTACCGGGCTGTGGGCGTGCCCATGCTCCCCGTGGTGTTGGGGGAGCGGGTTACGGTGATGCAGATCGCCCTTTATGCGGTGCTTACTGCCTTGATCTCCCTTATGCCCCTTCTTCTTGGCGAGCTGGGCCTTTTGTACCTGTTCTTCAGCCTCGCACTTAACGGTTTGCTTATCCTTAAGAGCCTTGCCCTCTACCGCCAGCCCGAGCGGAGGACGGCGGTTTCGCTGTATAAATACTCCATGCTCTACCTGGCCCTCTTGTTCGTGGCCATGGCGGTGGACCGGGTGCTTTAGGGAGGGAAGCGGATGAAAAGAGTGGCTGTGGCGTTCAGTCTTCTAGGTTTGGCCCTGGCCCAGGAGGCTCACCGGGTGGGGATCACCCATCCTTTCTCCCCTTTCAACCGGGAGACCAACTTCCTCCTGGTCTGGGTCTTGATCTTCGCCATCCTTGTCTTTGGGGTGGTGGCAGGGGCTTTGGCCTACGTGACGTGGAGGTTCCGGGCTAGGCCGGGGCAACAGGGGGAGCCCCCCCAGGTTCATGGCAACGACCGCCTCGAGGTCATCTGGACGGTGATCCCAGTGCTCATCGTATTTGTGTTATTCGGCCTGACCGCCCGTAGCCTTATCCAGGTGAACCAGCTTCCTCCCGGAGGCTTGAAGGTGGAGGTGACCGGCCACCAGTTCTGGTGGGATTTCAACTACCCCGAGCTGGGTTTCCGTAACTCCAACGAGCTCATCCTTCCCGCAGGGGTCCCTGTGGTGCTGGAGATCACCTCCAAGGACGTGATCCATTCCTTCTGGGTGCCGGGACTTGCGGGCAAAAGAGACGCCATTCCGGGACAAAAGACCCTTCTTTCCTTTACACCCGAAAAACCCGGAAATTACTACGGCTTCTGCGCAGAGCTCTGTGGTCCCAGCCACTCTCGCATGCTCTTCCGGGCCATCGTTCTGCCCAAGGAGGAGTTTGACCGGTTGGTGGAGGCGGCGAAGAACTATGCCCCCCCTGTGGCCGATGCCCGGGGCCAGGCGGTCTTCCAGCAAAACTGCATGGCCTGCCACGATGTACAAGGGAAGATGCCTCCCGCGGTTATCGGACCAGAACTGGGCTTCTTGGGCAACCGGGTGAGTTTGGCGGCAGGCATCGTGGATTATACCCCTGACCACTTGAAGGCCTGGATCAAGGACCCCGCTTCCATGAAACCGGGGGTGAAGATGCCGGGCTTCCCGCAGCTCTCCGAAGAGGATTTAAACGCGTTGGTGCGTTACTTGAATGGGCTTAAGGTGGAAGGGTTTGACTTTAAGGGGCTTCCCAAGTTCTAAGGAGGTAGGGAAATGGCCATCGCGACCAAGCCAAAAGCCGGTTTTTGGGCAACCCTTTGGGATCTCCTCACCACGGTAGACCATAAGAAGATTGGGCTTCTCTACACCGCCACCGCCTTCTTTGCCTTTGCCTTGGCGGGAGTCTTCTCCTTGCTTATCCGGGCGCAGCTGGCGGTGCCCAACAACCACTTGCTTACCGGGGAGCAGTACAACCAGGTCCTCACCCTGCACGGGGCCACCATGCTGTTTTTCTTCATCATCCAAGCCGGCCTCACGGGTTTTGGCAACTTCGTGGTGCCCCTCATGCTGGGGGCTAGGGACGTGGCCCTGCCCCGGGTCAACGCCTTCAGCTACTGGGCCTTCTTGGGGGCCGTCATCCTGGCCCTCATGAGTTTCCTTTTCCCTGGGGGCGCACCCAGCGTGGGCTGGACCTTCTACTACCCCTTCTCCGTACAGTCGGGTAGCGGGGTGAGCTTTTACATGGTGGCCATTCTCCTCTTGGGCTTTTCCAGCCTCTTGGGCAACGCCAACTTTATTGCCACCATCTACAACCTCAGGGCCCAGGGGATGAGCATGTGGAAGATGCCCATGTACGTTTGGAGCGTCTTCGCCGCCAGTGTCCTCAACCTCTTTAGCCTGGCGGGGCTCACCTCGGCCACCCTCCTCGTCCTGTTGGACCGCAAGATTGGGCTTTCCTGGTTCAACCCTGATATCGGGGGGGACCCGGTTCTCTTCCAGCAGTTCTTCTGGTTCTACTCCCACCCCACGGTTTACGTGATGCTTCTCCCCTACCTGGGGATTTTGGCGGAGGTGGCCTCCACCTTTGCCCGTAAGCCCCTTTTCGGTTACAAGCAGATGGTCTGGGCCCAGATGGGCATCGTGGTCTTGGGCACCATGGTCTGGGCCCACCACATGTTCACCGTGGGGGAGTCCACCGTTTTCCAGATCGCCTTCGCCTTCTTTACGGCTCTCATTGCCGTGCCCACGGGGGTGAAGCTCTTTAACCTCATCGGCACCCTTTGGGGCGGGCATTTGCAGATGAAGACGCCCCTGCTTTGGGTCTTGGGCTTCATCTTCAACTTCCTCCTGGGGGGCATCACCGGGGTTATGCTCTCCATGACTCCCCTGGACTACCACTTCCAAGACTCCTACTTCGTGGTGGCCCACTTCCATAACGTGCTCATGGCGGGGTCCGGTTTTGGGGCCTTCGCCGGGCTTTACTACTGGTGGCCCAAGATGACGGGCCGCATGTACGACGAGCGCCTGGGGCGGCTCCATTTCTGGCTTTTCCTGGTGGGCTACCTGTTGGTCTTCTTGCCCCAGTACGCCCTGGGCTTCCTGGGCATGCCCCGGCGGTACTACACCTACAACGCCGACATCGCTGGCTGGCCTGAGCTAAACTTCATCTCCACCGTGGGGGCCTTCATCCTGGGCTTGGGTGGCCTGGTCTGGATCTACGCCATGTGGAAGAGCCTGCGCTCCAGGGAGAAGGCGTCCGACAACCCCTGGGGCGGCTACACCCTGGAGTGGCTCACCACCTCCCCGCCCAAGGCCCACAACTTTGACGTGGCCTTGCCCAAGGACTTCCCCTCGGAAAAGCCCCTTTACGACTGGGCTAAGAAGGGGGTGGAGCTGAAGCCGGAAGATCCCAGCCATATCCACCTGCCCAACAACTCCTTCTGGCCCTTCTACTCCGCGGCCACCCTCTTCGCCTTCTTCGTCTCCGTGGCGGCGTTGCCGGTGCCCAACACCTGGATGTGGGTCTTCCTGGCCCTTTTCGCCTATGGCCTTATCCGCTGGGCCCTCGAGGACGAGTACAGCCACCCGGTGGAGCACCACACCCTTTCCGGTAAGTCCAATGCCTGGATGGGGATGGCCTGGTTCATCGTCTCCGAAGTGGGCCTCTTCGCCATCCTCATCGCCGGCTACCTCTACCTCCGCCTCACGGGCGCGGCCGTACCCCCAGAGGAGCGGCCGGCCTTGGGACTTGCCCTCCTTAACACCTTCTTCCTGGTGAGCTCCTCCTTCACCGTGCACTTTGCCCACCACGACCTAAGGCGGGGCCGGTTCAGCCCCTTCCGCTTTGGCCTTCTCGTGACCATCATCCTG
Source organism: Thermus albus (assembly GCF_022760855.1). Taxonomy (NCBI): domain Bacteria; kingdom Thermotogati; phylum Deinococcota; class Deinococci; order Thermales; family Thermaceae; genus Thermus; species Thermus albus. The sequence goes on along the minus strand of NZ_JAKTNR010000004.1, from coordinate 41,524 downwards.
GGGGTCCTCTTCTTCCTGGTGCAGTCCTACGAGTTCTACCAGTTCTACCACCACTCCAGTTGGCAGGAGAAGCTCTGGACCGCCACCTTCTTCACCATCGTGGGCCTCCACGGCCTGCACGTGGTGATCGGGGGCTTTGGCCTCATCCTGGCCTACCTGCAGGCCCTAAGGGGCAAGATTAGCCAGCACCACCACGGCACCCTCGAGGCGGCCAGCATGTACTGGCACCTGGTGGACGCGGTCTGGCTCTTCATCGTCACCCTTTTCTACGTCTGGTAAGCCGCTGGCCCTTAGCCCCCGCCCAAGAGGCGGGGGCTTTGCTATGTATGGAAGGGGATGCGGCTACTGGTGGTAGATTTTGACTACTTTTTCCCCGTGCCCCAGGATGCGGAAGACCCTCTTGCTTTCCTTTTCTCCTGGGCCCAGTTTGAAACCCCCTTCTACCTGGGGCAGGCCTGGGAGGACCGGGCCTTGGCCTTTCTCTTAAGGAGACTGCCTTTACCCCAAGCCCAGGGCTGGGAAGGGTTTTGGGAACGCTTTACCTTCGCTCCCGATGCCCAGCTCTACTATGCCGACTCCAACGCCTTAGCCTTTCATCCCGAGGTGCGCGAGGGGATACGGGAAGTGGTCCTCTTTGACGCCCATCACGACGCTGGGTATCGCCCCTTGGGGGAGGAGCCCGCCTGTGACGACTGGATGGTTTACTACTCCAGACAAGGGGCCAGGCTTCGGGTGTTCTACCCCCCTTGGCGGGATCCTTCCCGGGAGCCCGAGCCTAAGGTTCCCCTGGTGCGGGCTAAGGACCCTGGAGGCCCGGTGGAGGGGATGTTCCATCGGGCCTTCCTGTGCCGCAGCGGGGCCTGGGTGCCCCCTTGGGCCGACGAGGCCTTTTTCAGCTTTCTTGAGGCGGCTCCTCTTCCCAAAGTGGCCTTAGAGCCTGTGGAGCCTAGGCCTTTTGACCTCGAGGCCCTGCGGCAGAGGGCAGAGGAGGAGGCTTTTGGGCTTTGGTTCCTAGAGCGGCTAAGGGGGCTTTCCTAGTCCGTGCCCTGGACAAGCCCTTGCCCTTCGCCTATAATCACTAAGGCTGTTGGGCCGTTAGCTCAGCTGGCAGAGCAACCGACTTTTAATCGGTAGGTCGCAGGTTCGAATCCTGCACGGCCCACCAAAGCGGGGCCCCATCGTCTAGCGGTCAGGACGCGGCCCTCTCAAGGCCGAAACGGGGGTTCGATTCCCCCTGGGGTCACCACGGGCGGCTAGCTCAGCTGGTCAGAGCGCTCGCCTTACAAGCGAGAGGTCAGAGGTTCAAATCCTCTGCCGCCCACCACGATGGAAACGGCATAAACCCCGGGTTTATGCCCGGGGTTTTGTTTCTTCTTACCCCTTGTTTACCCCTTATCTGTAGCGGCGCATTTACCAAAAGGTGAAAGATAACCCAAGTAGCCCCTTGGTGATGGAGCACGCTCCCCACCGTCCCCACTACCCTCTATCCGGGCTCCACGGGTCCGGCAAGAGCCTAAGGGATTTCAAGGTAGCTTTGAGGTCTTCCTGGGTTACCTTGGCGTAGTGTTGGAGGGCGGTTTGGAGGCTTTTGTGGCCGGCCAGGGCTGCGGCCAGCTTGGGGTTACCGGTTTGGCGGATGATGCGGGTGATGAAGGTGGCCCTGAGGTCGTGGAGGCGGGCTTTGGGGATGCCTGCTTTTTGCAGGAGGGTGGTCCAGGTTCGCCGGAGGTTTTCTGGGCGTAAGGGGGTGCCGTTTATGGAGGGGAAGACCAGGCCTTCGGGGTGGTAGAGGCGGTCTTCTATCAGGCGGGTTCGGTGTTCCAGGAGGACTTGCCGGGCTTCTTCGGGAAGGGGAAGGGTTCGGTTGGACCCCGAGGTTTTGGTGGGACCTAAGACGGTTTTGCCGCTTAGGAGGTTGGGCACTAAGGCTCGGCGGATGTGAATCTCCCCCCGGTCCAGGTCCACATCGGGCCAGGTGAGGCCCAAGACCTCGCCCCTCCTCAGGCCCAAGGCCGCCAGGAGGTAAAAGGCAGCGAAGAGGCGGTGGGACCGGGCCACGGCCAGAATGCGCTCCAGCTCCTCCTCCGTGATCTCCCGGCCTGCTTCCCGAGGGGTGATTCTGGGGAGACGGGCCAGGTCCACGGGATTCTGTCCCGCCCTGCCGTATCGGATGGCCCGTTCGTAAGCTCCATGGAGAAAGTTACGCACATGGGTAATGACGCTTTGGGAGTACCCCAGGCTCACCAGACGGCGGTAGAAGGCTTCCAGGGCTTCTGGGGTAAGGCGGTCCAGGACGGGGTTTCCCAGGTGTTGTTTCACCAGGGTGATGTAGCGTCCATAGTGGTAGAGGGTGTTGTCCCGACGCCCTTCAGTGCGAAGGGCTTCCGCATGCGCCTCCAACCAGTCCAGGAGAGGAGGGGGTGTGCCCTCCAAGGGGGTAAGGCCATAGGCCAGGGCCAGCTTGCGCCGGAGGAGGTCAGCCTTGCGGTCGTTTTCCCGGGTTTTGGGACCTTTCAGGTAGACACTCTTACGGCTTCCGGCCACGGTGATGCGGATCTCGTAGGCCCGGAGGTCCTTCCGGTACCGCACCGAGCCTTCTCCTTTGGCGCGACGGGGCATGGCCTCAGGGCAGGAGATGACGACCAGGCTTGCCCCCGGGCAGGGAGCGCACGATCTGGATCACGGGTCCCCAAACCTTTGCTCCCTCGGGCACAGGCTGGTCGGGATACCGGGGGTTGAGGCTGTGCATCAGGGGCTCCCCCTTGGGGCCGTAGTAGAGCTGCTTCACGATGATGCCGTTTCCGGGAATGCCGATGGCCACCAGGGTACCGGGGCCATAGCCCCCTTCCGTCCACACCACGGCGATGTCCCCCTCATAGAGGAGGGGTTCCATGGAGTCCCCCACGATGCGCACCCCAAACACCTGGCCCCCCTTGCCCCGGAGATCGGGGAGGTAAAGGATCATGGTCTCTTGGGCATCGTCCCAGGCGGGTGACCCGGCTCCCGCCTCCACCACGGGGAGGACCAGGGGGGTTAGGGTTTCCGCCTCGGGCGGCACCTCGGGCTTCTCCTTGGGCAGGGATACCTTCATCCCCGTCCAAAGCCCGATGAGTTCCAGGATGAGCTCCTCCTCCAAACCGTAGGCCTTCAACACCCGGATGAGGATGTCCGGCCTGATCTTGCGGAAGTTCCTATTCCCCGCCTCCAGGTGGGAGAGGTACGAGGCATGCACCCCGGCCAAGGCCGCCACCTGGTGCTGCCTCAGCCCCCGCTTCTCCCGCAACTCCCGTAAAAGCCGCCCTAGCTCCTCCGAGGACATCTCCGCCAGTAACCGGGCTTCAAGATACGGGCTACGCCCGTGACCCAGCGACTCCGCCATAGGGGTATCCTACCTGTTCTTTACATGCTGTCAACACATATGTTTTGGCAATCCTGTCATTGCGCTAAAGATTGACAAAAAGACATGTACTGTTGTATGGTGCTGGCATGGTGGGTGAGCGGTTGCGGCAGTTACGGGAGCGGTTGGGCATAGGGCGTGAGGAGCTGGCCCGGTTGGCCGGGGTTAGTGGGCCGACGGTGTGGCGGTTGGAGAAGGGGGAGAGGGGGGGTTCGGTGGAGGTGGTGGCCCGGTTGGCGAAGGCCCTGGCGCAGGTGGGCAACCTGGAGTTGCGGGAGGTTTTGGCCTTTTTGCTGACCTCTTCTTCCGTTCCCTCCCTTGATCCGATTCCCACCCGGTCCCTGCCGGTGCGGTACCTGACGGTGCGGGAGGCGGCGAAGGTGCTGGGTGTGCCCATCTGGGAGATACGGGAGGCGGTGCGGAAGGGGGTGATCCGCCCCCGTCCCCGGCCTGGTCCACGAGGGGCCACGGTGATCTCCCTGGAGGAGTTGGAGCGTTACGCCAGGGAGCATCTTGAGGCTCCCGCGGGGAGGTAAGGGGATGGGCAGGAAGTCCCGGGTGGATTTGGCCCTGGAGGTCTTGCGGGAGGAGGTTTCCCTCTTCCAGGCCCAGGGCACGCAGGAGGTGTTCGTGGACCTCCCTGGGGGGCGGACCTATCCGGTGGAGGACGAGCGGTTTCGGCGCTGGGCCATGGGGAAGGTGTTTACCTCCTTACCCGACCCCGTGATCCTTCGCCGGGAGGACTGGACCACCCTGGTGGACGGCCTGAAGGCCTTAGGGAGCAAGGCGCCCCACTATCCCCTCTTTGTGAGGGTAGGGGGGTTTGGGGAGGAGCTGTTTTGGGACCTAGGGGAAGGGGTGGGGGTGGTGCGCATAGGCCCCGAGGGGTGGGAGGTAGTCCAGGATGTGCACGCCCTACCGGTGCGGTTTTTGCGGTCGGCCTACATGCAGCCCCTGCCCTTTCCTGAGGAGGCGGAGGCCAGGGAGGTTTTCCTCCTCAAGGAGCTCCTGAGCTTTACCGAGGGTGATCCCAGGGTGGATGAGGGCCTGCTGCTCCTCATAGGGTGGCTTTTGGGAACCCTGAACCCCCATGGGTCCTACCCGGTGCTGTTGCTGAGGGGGGAGAAGGGGGCGGGGAAGACCACGGCGGCCCGGGTGTTGAAGAGCCTGGTGGACCCTCACCGGGTGCTGTCCATGGCCCCCTCAAGGGATGCCAAGGACCTCATGGTGGCCGCCACCTGGAGCCATATCGTGGTGATGGACAACGTTTCCTCCTTTAGCCAGGAGTTTGCCGACTCCCTGTGCCGCATGGCCACGGGGGAGGCCATGTACTTGCGGAAGCTGTACACGGACCAGGCGGAACATGTGGCCGTCTACCGGCGGCCCCTCATCCTCACCTCGGTGGTGGACCCCATGACCCAACCCGACCTGATTGACCGGTCCATGGTGGTGGAGCTCTACCGGGTCCCCGATACGGAGCGTAAACCGGAGACAGAGGTTTACGAACGCCTCGAGGCCCTACGGCCCAGGATCATGGGTGCCCTGATAGAGCTGGTCTCCCTGGCCCTGCGGGGCACCGGTAAACCGGACTTTGTGCCCCGGATGGCCGACTTTGCCCTTTTCGTGTGGCGGGGCCTGGGGGGAATCGGCCTAGGGGATGCCTTCCTGGACGCCTACGAACGCTCCCGGGGGATGTTGGAGATCTCCGCCGTGTACGACGATGTGGTCATAAGCCTCCTGGTGTCCTACATCGGGGAAAAGGGAAGCTTTTCGGGGACGGCCCAGGACCTCCTCCAGGAGCTGGAGGACTATGCGGGCTACACCAAGGTGAAGCCCAAGGGGTGGCCGGGGAATCCCCTGGGGTTATCCCACCGCATAGCCCGTTTTCGCTCCTCCCTTAAGGCCCTCGGCATAGATGTGAGAAAACAACACACCAAGCGAGGCAACATTTGGACCATAGCCCTGCAGGACCTCCCGGATGTTGGCTCTGATGGTGAGTTTGCCAGTGCCGTTGTTCCCGAGGAGGTTATCCTCCTTCGTTCCAGGGCCGCTTTGGACTAGGGCTCATGTCTCCCCAAGACCCCTTTCTTGCCAAGTTTTGGTTCTCCCTGGAGGGTGAGGACTTCCTGCGCTTCCTATACGACCTTCTCAAAAGGGGTAGGGGGTTTACCCTACGGGAAGCCCCCGAAGGGGTGTGGGTATCGGTCCCCAAGGGGTATCCGAAGGATGATCTCCTTCGGCTGGAGAGGGGTTTGGATGCCCTTCTCCCCTGGCTCCGGAGGGACCGACCGGTGTCCTTGGGGGAGGTTCTTTGGCGGATACGGCGGGCCTTGGAGGAGAGGTTCTTGGCCACGGCCAGTCCGGAATGGCTCCGTTGGTGGGAGGAGAGGAGGTGGGGGTGGGATGCGAGCCTGGAGCTCCTTAGGGTTCTCCGGGATTGGGCGGACCTGCCTAGGCCGCCCCGTGCCCCACGGAGAGGTTCATTTGGGGTGCAGGGGCCCCAAAGCGGAGGCCGCCTCCTGCGGAGGCTGGTGCGGTTGGGGAGGCTTTTGGGGTGGCCTGAGGTGGCCTACTGGCCCCATGAGAAGCTTCTAGGGGGGAGGGAAAACTGGCGGAAGTTTCTCTCCTTTGCCGATGTGGAGAGAATGCGTGCCGTATGCCAAAAGTTGGCCAGTCTGTCTACCACAGAAGTCAAACGTGATACCGTTAAAGTAGAATGTTGAGGAAGCATGAACTGGACAAGCTGGTACGCTACTTTGCCCTGTGGAGTGGGTTGCGGGCAAGGGTGGTGCTTGGCGAGGGGGGCTTTAGGCTTGAGGGGTCTTTCCCCCGGGGGTTGTATCCCGATGAGGTGGAGCGGTCCTTGGAGATAGCCGTTTTGGAACTTTTGTCCCTGGCGGGGGGCCGTTTAGACCCCGATGCCCTTAGGATGCTGACCCTTGCGGGGCGGAGCCGAGGGTGGGCGGGCATGGTGGAGGGGGCCAAGGCCTTGGGGGTTCTTCGGAAGTACGGCTTTTTCCTGGGGCAGGGGGTGAAGGATGGGGAGAGGGTACCCGTGGCCTAGGGTTGTGGTCCTAGGGGGTGTGGTCCTTGCCTTAGGGTTTCTCTGGGCCTTATGGGATGGACGGGCTCAACCGGTACACCCTACGGATTGGGTGTTGGAAAACGCCTGGCCTAGGAGGGAAAGGCCCTATGTGCTCCTCTTCACCGATCCCCTCTGTCCCTTTTGCGGGCGTTTGGAAGCGGCGCTCGCTTCCGATGCGGAGGTAAAGGCCTTGGTGCGGTACCTTCCAGTGGCCAAGCACCAGGGGTCCTACGAGGCCTGGCTCATCAGGCTGAGGGATTGGGGCTTTGACGAGGGTGAGGCAAGGAAGTGGTTAGAGGAGGGCCTAGCGGAAGCCGAACGTTCCGGGGTCAGGGTTACACCCACCGCCGTGGTCATGGGGAAGACGGAAAAGGTGATCCTGGGTTTCTCCTCTTACCGGACGTGGAGGGAGGAGGTGTTGGATGCTATTGGCCCTTGATCCGGGGGTTCACCTGGGGTATGCCCGGTTACCGGGGGGGGAGTTGGGAGTTTTGGTCCTTCCCCAAGACCCAGAGGAGGCGGTGCGTCGCATGGTGGAAGGCCTCCGTCCCTTGCTCCTCACCTCAGACCGGATTGTGGTGGAAGGGTGGCAGGTACGAGGTAAACGCCCTGGGCGGCATACCCTGGTCCCCGTGGCCCTGATAGGGGCTTTGGTGGCCTTGGGAAGCCATGTGGTTCCCCCCACCTGGAAGAGAGCTTTTGCTCCCCGGGTCCCCCTCACCCACTTCGCCGGACTTTCTTTCCCATCTGGCTTAGACCCCACGGATCGGGGCATCTGGCTTCGGCTTCACCTGGACGGGTACGGTCCCCTGCTAAAGGACATCCAGATGCTACCTAAGCGATACCGACCCCACGCCCTGGATGCCCTGGGCCTTGCCCGCTATTCGCTCCTACACGGCATAAAGGAGGGAATGGACCATGCACGGGCCGTATGATCCCTTTGGGGCATTCGTGTCCATCGGACTAGCCTTCCTTTTGGGCCTGGCCGTAGGGAGTGTCCTGAGGATACCCCTTCGCTTCCTCCTGGGAGGGATGGCCTTTCTAATCGGGGTTTACTGGGTCCTTTCTCCCCATGAGGTGGAAGGGTGGATTTCCTCTTGGAGAGGGTATGTGGAGAGGGAGGTTTCCCACCTTTTGGTTTGGGGAACCCGGTTCTTCACCTTTGCGGTGCACTCACCGCAGGAGGCCCTAGCCCAGGTCAGTGGTTTTCTCCTCAGCGTGGCTCCTACCTACGCTTTCTGGGCAGGGGTTTTGGGGAGGGTGTTGAGTTGAAGCCGGTTCTCAGGCTCAGTTTGGAGGTGCTTAGGCTTTTGCAGGCCAAGCAAACCTTTCCAGGCTTAGCCCTCATGGAGGGCGTTGGGGTGTTGTGGCGCAGGGAGGTGAGGGAGATACTGAACCTTTTAGAGGAGGGCAGGGTATGTGATGCGGCGGTGCTTTCCGTGATGATGGCCCGATCCGAGTGGTTTCACAAGGACTTTCGGGAGAAACCTCCATCGGGCTGGAGGGAGTTGGACCCCATCCTGGCGGAGGCGGTACGGCGTCAGGACCACCTTCTAGCCGAGGAGGCCGCTCGTCTGAAGCGGGAGGCCACCTGGCCGGAGGCCCGGTGGTTGGAGCTTCTCTATCGGGCTTACGGTGGGGGCAAGGTGGGTTGGGAGGACCTGGTGTTTGCGGTGCGGTTTTTGGCCAATCGCCGGATCGTGGTGGAGCGGTTAGGGATAGGACAGGGAGGTAGGGATGAAGGGTATCCGCATGCGAAACCGGGGGGAGACGGCCAAGCGGATAGCAGAGGTTTTGGTGGAGAACCCCTATCTGGGGAAGGCCTTGGCCCTGGGGTTTAAGGTCCTCTTGGACCGGGAGTACCGGCGGTTTGAGGCCTTGGTCCTGGAGGGGCGCTATGGTGAGGCTGGGGCTTTAGCCCTGGTGTGGATTAGGAGCCCTAAGGTGCCCAAGTTTCCTAACCGTAGGGCACCCTTTGAGGGCTGGAAGGAGTTAGCCCCGGTGGTGGAGAGGTCTTTGGCCCTAGGCGACACGGAAGTGGTAGAAGGAGCGGTGCGACTTAAGATGGAAGGGGATGAGGCGGAGGTCCTCTTGCTCCTGGAGCTCCAGGCCCTAGGGCAAGAGGCCCTTCCCGTTTTGGGGAGGACCATAAAGGCCATGGTGGAGCATCTGCCGGATGACCGTTACCATGGGGCCAGTGAGGTGCCCGGTCCCTTTTTGGGCAAGGGGGTGGTGAAAGGTGGTTGAAGGGCTGGTCCTGCTCCTCATGGTCTACCTGTCCATAGCCCTTCACGAATGGGGCCATTTTGTGGCCCTGAGGCGGTTTGAGGTCCCGGTTTCCCTTTGGGCCGTGGGAGGCCCCCCCTGGCTTTGGCGTTGGCGCAGGGGGGGTACGGAATACCGGATTGGGCTTCTGCCCCTCCTGGGGTTTGTAAACCCTGGGGAGAGGGATTTTGCGGGGTTACGCCCCTGGCAGAAGGTCCTGGTCTATCTGGCGGGGCCAGGGGTCAACTTCCTGGCGGCCTTGGTAGGCCTGGTGGCCCTGGGCTTCTTGGGAGACTGGGGCATTTTCTGGCGAGGGCTGGCCCTCTTCTTCACCCTGCCTCCCTTGCTGGTCTCTGGCCTGGTGGGGTTTTTCTTAGGTTTAATCCCAGCAGGCGAGGCGGGTTTTCTAGCCTTTTTCCGTCAGGGTGCCACCCTTTTGGAGGGTGGTGTGGTGAAGGGGTTGGCCCTTTGGGTAAGCCTTCAGCTAGCCTTGGCCTGGTTCAACCTGCTTCCCCTACCGCCCTTGGACGGTGGCCAGGCCCTGTTGGCCCTGGGGGAGCGCTGGTCTTTGGTGATGAAGGTAGGCCGTGCGGTTACTGTGGCGGGGGTGGTCTTTCTGTTCCTAAGCCTGTTGTGGGGCCTGGGATATGACCTGGGCCTCTTAGGGAGGTGAGAAGGGATGCGGCGGTTGGTGTGGCTCATCGCTTTTCTAGCGGCTTGTGCACCTACAACGGGAGGTCTTTTTGGGGAGGCAGATTTGGCTGGGGTCCTACCTGGTGCGGGGACTTACCGGGGACCGGAACCGGTTCCCACGGTGGGGGAGGACCTCTTGGCCCATCCTGATCCCCGCATCCGGGAGGAGGCGTTTGCCCGGCTTCGGTCGGAGAAGCGGAATGCGGAAGCCTATGGCAGTGGTGCAGGCCCAGAGTTCCATTACCTTTACGGGGTCTACTATGCTGCTTCTGGCCAGTGGGATGTGGCCATTTCCTACTACAACCTGGGACTAAAGGCCCTTTACCCCTATGCCTTTGACCGGCAGGGACGGGACATCTGGCTGTACGGGTACGGGAGGGCCAGGGCCTATCTCCAGAGGGAACCCGCCAAGGCCCTCCGGGATGCCCGCATCCTGCTCCAGCATGCGGCTCCGCCGGTCACTGGCAGGATGCCCCAGGAAATCCTGGCCAGGGAACTCCTGGTGGAAGCCTACGTCCGGACCGGGGGTTATGAGCAGGCCCTAAAGGCCGCAGACGAATACTTCAGGGCCTGGAAGGAGCTTGTGGGGACCATGCCCTATGTGGGAGGGTGGTACTCCTTCTGGCGGGTGGTCTTCCAAAAGGGAAAGGCCTTAGAGGCCCTGGGGAGGAGGGAAGAGGCCAGACAAACCTACGCCTCCATCCTGGCTCAGGAGAAGGAGGCTAAGACCCCGGTGGAAAGGGAAGTCCTCAGGAAAGCCGAGGAAAGGCTAAACGCCCTGGGAGGTTCATTTGGGGTGCAGGGGCCCCAAAGCGGACCCCCGCCACCGCAGGCCTCCCAACCCCAGCCGCAACCCAAGGCCTCGGACGAGCCCGTGCGCAAGAACCCCAGCGAGGTGGCCACGGAAGAGGCACAAAAGGCGGTCCAGGGCCTGGTGGAGGCCCTCAAGGCCGTGGACCTGGTCAAGGCGGACAACTACCTGGCCATCCCCCGGTTTGACCGGAGCCTGGTGGAGCGGATTTCGCCTGAGGCCAGGGCCAAGGCGGCCACCTTCCGGTTTGAGGTGGGCCGGGTGGTCCTGCCCAGCGCGGTGCAGGCCTATATCACCGTGGAACTCACCTACGACTTCGGTACGGGACCCAAGACCATACGCCTGCCCTTGCTCTCGGGTGAAGCGGGCCAGGGCCTCAAGATACGGGCTACGCCCGTGACCAAGGTCTTGAACGGCACCCCGTCGGTGATCATGGGAGCCCTCCTGGGCCTGGGGGACCTCCCGGAAAAGGTCAACGCCTTCCTGGATGAGTACCTGAGGGCTTTGGGCCTGTAAACCGAAAAACCCACCCCCGAGGTCAGGGGTGGGTGCGGGGTACTGGGTTCAGTACCCCAGCAGTTTGGCCACCACCGCCAGAGCTATCCAGAAGCCTACGATAGCCCAGGCGATGATTCCCGCCCTTTTGACAAACTCCCAAAGGGCGGATCCTCCACTCCTTCCATCCTCAACCGCATCACCGACGTCCCGCCAGGGGACGTCAATGACGTCCTCTTCCTTCCGGGGGACCAGGTAGTCCCCCTTCCTCCGTATCAACCCATCCTTTTTCCGCCGTATCAACTCATCCTTCCTCATACCTCCACCCCTCCTATTGGATCACCCCAAGTCTACTACTGACTTAGTAGCTTCACAAGTCTTGCCTTCTGTGTATAATCTATGGCAGATGCGAGGCGTAGGGTTAGTGGTGGGGGTGTGGCTTTGGGGCCTAGGGATGGCCTGGGGTACGGGGGCTTACCGCATTGAGCTGGTACCCTATGCCACCACGGTTTTGCGTTTTGGGGAGGAGGTGCGGTATGTAGCCACGGGTTGGCCCTATGTGCAGGTGGCCGTCTTGGAAGGCACCATAGTGCTGGTGCGACCCCTGGTCAAGGAGGGGAAGGGAGAGCTTTGGGTAATGCTTTGGGACGGCAGGGAGTACCGGCTTTGGATGGAGGTAAAGGAGGGCGTCTTGGCACGGACATACCAGTTTGCACGGAGGTAAGGGGGTGAAGAGGTTTCTTGCCGTTTTCCTAGTCGGGTGGGCTTTAGCCCAGTTAGGCCCCTATGTGGAAAGGGTTTACGACGTCCGGGACCTGATGGTGCGGCCTGGGATCGTGGTCCTCACCCCGGGGTTTCTGACGGTGGTGGATGTGGACGAACAGGTGGAGCAGGCGGTTTCCGCCCGTTCCGACCTCTTTGAGCTCCGGGTCTTCGGCAACAGCATCTACCTCAGGCCCACCAAACGGGCAGGAACCACCGACCTGGTGGTAACCGCAGGAGGTAGGGTCTTCCTCCTCCGGTTGGTGATAGACGAGAAGAACTTCACCACCTACCGTTATCGGATCCGTTACCCTCAGCAGACGCAGGACTTTCCCCCTCCCTTACCCGAGTCGAGGGTCTCGGGTGGGGCGGATTCCCGCAAGGGAGAAGTGGCCCCATCTTCTCCCCTACAAGCGGAGTTCACGGTAACCAAGGCTGGGGAGGGGCTTCTCCTGGAATACCGGGTTCTGAATGCGGGACGGGACCCGGTGGTCCTGGACCCGGCCCGGCTTTCCCTACGGGGCAAGGATGGTCCCTTTTCCTTCCGACTCCTGTGGCGGGAAGGGGCGGCGGTTCCCGGGAGGCTCCTACCTCAGGAATCCGAACGTGGAGCCTTTCTGGTGGAAAAGGGAACTCCTCCTTTGGAGCTCTCTTGGAGTGCCACGGTGGTGGGTACGGGGCGTCAGGTGGTCTTGAGCCAGAGGTGGGGTGAGGTGAAGTGATGCGCAGGTGGGGAGTTTTTGCGGGCCTAATGCTCCTTCCCCTGGGAGTGGCCCAGGGTTGGTCGGAGGAGGCGGCCCAGCAGTTGGTGCAGGAGGGTATCCTCTACGGGTATCCCGATGGGGCCTTGCGTCTAGACGCCAACATCACCCGTGGGGAGATGGCGGCCATGTTATGGCGCCTCATTCTCCAGTACCGGCTTAAGGACCTACGGGACCTCACCAAGGAGGATATAGAAGCCCTCAAGGGGCTTTTAAGGGCGGTGGAGTTGTGGCGCAAGGAGGTGCAAGGTTCTCAGGAGGCGGTGGCCGGGCTTTCGGATCGTCTGAAGACCCTCGAGGGCAAGCTGGCCTCCTTGGAAGGAGAGCTTTCCACCTTGGCGGGGAAAGGGGTAGAGGCTTCCAGGGAGGCCTTGGCCCAGGTGGGAGAGGTGGCGGCCCGCCTTTCCGACCTGGAGGGGGTGGTTTACCGTTCCCTCAAGGACTACCGGGAGGAGATGAACACCCTGGCCGGAGCCTTGCGGGATGTGGACGGTAAACTGAAGGCCTTTGAGGAGAGTTTCTCCCAGGGACTAGAGGGGAACAGAAAGCTCTTAGAGGAGAAGTGGGCTGCCTTGTCCGCCTCCTTAGCCCAGTTGGGTAACCGGCTAGCGGCAGTGGAGGCGGCATCGGCTAAGGTGAGCGAGCTGGAAAAGCGTCTTTCTGGTCTCTCGGGGCGTGTGGACTCCCTGGAGGAGGCGGTGCGTTCCCTTAAGGAGGAGGTGGCCCGTTTACGGAAGGAAATACCCCGGTCTTTTACCCCCAAGCCCTTTGGGTTGGCCGTCTACTTGACCGGGTTGGATTCGGGATTTGCCCAGTTGGATTACACCTTGCCTTCCGGTCTCTCCCTAAGGGTCTTGGGTGCCCTAGGAGGGCTGGGTCCTTACGGGTCCCTAGGCGTGGGTTACCGGGGGGAGGGACAAGGCATCGGCTACCGCATGGGTTTGGGTCTGGGGTATGGCCTCTACGGCCCTGGTTTCCTCTACGGAGAAGGGAGTTTTGGCCTAAAGGTGGACCTGGTGGCGGGTGTATCCCTGGCCCTTGAGGGGTTGCAGTCTTACCCCTTGGGAAGTGGTCCCATCGTGTCCCGGTTTGGTGTGGGGGTGATGTACCGATGGTAAGGGCATGGCTTTTGGGGATGGCCTTGCTTTTAGGAGCTTGCACCAGCATACAAGGTTCCCTGAACGGGGAGCTTTCGGTGGCCGTAGGGGGGCTTCCGGAAGGGGTGGAGGCGGATGTAACGGTCCAACCCAAGGGGATTAAACTTTCCGCTTCCAAGGTTCTGGAGCTTCCTGAGGGCAGCTATGAGGTTACCGCCAATCCGGTAACGGGTTCCGGGGGAGAGAAATACCTTCCCACGGTGGAGGGAAGCCCCGCAGAGGTGAAGTACGGAAAGCGGGCTCAGGTGCGGGTGCGGTATGCCGTGGACGTGTCAACTCTTCCCGGTACCTTCATCCTGGTGGTGGACGGTCTTCCAGAAGGAGCCGAAGGCAGTATTCGGGTAAGTGGCGAAGGATTTGACGGGAGGGTTACCAAGACGACACGGTTAACCCTACGACCGGGTGTCTATACCCTAAGGGCTGAGGCAGTAACCTACGCCGGGGAACGGTACCTGCCCAATCCCACATCAGACTTTGTTAACCTTGCCCCCGGAAGCACGGTTTCCAAGACCATTACCTACGCCAAAGAGATTCGCACCGGAGAACTCCTGGTGAACATCTCCGGCCTGCCTAGCGGCACCGATGCCCGGGTACGGGTGAAGGACGGAAGCGGCACCACCGTGTCCTCCCTCACCACGAGCCGGCTCCTCACCCTGCCCCCAGGCACCTACTTTGTGGAAGCCGACCCCGTGGGCACCTATGTGCCCAGCGTGAGTGGCTCCCCGGCCCTCCTAAACCCCGGAAGCCGGGCGGAGGTCCAGGTGGCCTACCAAAACCGGCCCGCATCCCTCACCCTCAGCCTGGACCCCACCACCCTCACCGTGCCCCAGGGGGGGACCGGCACCGTGAAGGCCACCCTCACCCCCCAGAACGTGAGCGGGAACGTGGCCCTCTCCCTGGTGGGGGCACCCAGCGGCGTCACCTTGACCCCCGATAGCGTGGCCGTGAACGGACCCACCCAGGTGGTCTTGGCCCTGAAGGTGGAGACGGGCGTGGCCCCCGGAAGCTACACCCTCACGGTCAAAGCAGAAGGGGGTGGTGCCACGGCCACCGCCAGCCTGGTCCTCACCGTATCCCAGCCGGACTTCACCTTCAGCCTGTCCCCCACCTCCATGACCCTGACCCAGGGAGCGTCCACCACCTTGGTGGCCTCCATCTCCCCACAGAATGGCTTCACGGGTAGCATCAGCTTCACCCTTGTGGGGGCTCCCCAGGGGTTTAGCCTCACGGGTGGACCGGTAACCCCTAGCGGGCCTACGGACGTACCCCTGACCCTTTCCGTGGCCAACACGGTAGCCCCTGGTACCTACACCCTGGTGGTGAAGGCCTCCGGGGGAGGCGTTGAGCGCACCCAGGGCATCACGGTGAACGTGACCTCGCCCACGGGAGAGCTGGCCCTGGCCATCCTCTTCCAGGGAGCACCGAGCGGCACCGACGGGCATGTGGTGGTCTCGGGCCAAACCGGGGACATCACGGTTACCAAGAGCACTGTCCTTAACCTGCCCCCAGGCACCTATACCATCACCGCCTTCGCCGTGGTGGTGAACGGGATCACCTATACTCCCACGCCCCCAGGGGGCACGGTCCAGATACAGGCGGGACAGACTACTAGCTTTACCATCACCTACACACCATCTAGCGGACAATAACTCTACTACCGTGTATAATGGCTCCCGAGGTGTCTATGCGGGGCATAGCCTTGGGAGCCTTTCTGTTGGGTTTAGGCTTGGCCCAAACCTGCCACGTTCCCCGAACCCCACCGGATTACCGGGAGCTTCCCGTGGGCCAGCCCTCCCTCACCCTCCAGGTGTTCCCTACCGGGCTTACCCAGCGGGGGAGCTTTTCCGTTTCGGCCAGCACCACGGCCCCAGGGGCCACGGCCTGGGTACGGGTCTCGTGGAGTGGCGGGCAGCTGGCCCTTAAGGATGTGGCCTGGGGGACGGCAGGCTACGATCCCCCCTTGCAGGGTCCAGGGGGAAGCCAGTGGGTCCAGGGGTGCCCCAGCGTGTCCACCTCCACCCGGGAGCTGGACGACCGCGATAACGGACGCCATACCTTCCGGGCGGAGGCCTTCGTCTACTGGCGGGAGCAGTGGGCCAACTTCAGGTGTACCACCCAGCAGTGGAACGGGAGCACCTGGGAGACCACCACCTACTACCAGAACTACCAGGTGAGCCCGGTCTACTCTGCCCCCTCCTACTGCGCAGAGGTACCCAATAGCCGCTACTGGGAAGTAAGGTCCGGCACCATCACCGCTACAGGGACGGCCTACGCCTACATCTCCTGGGAGCAGAGGGCGGGGATGGACTACGACACCGCCCTCCAGGAGTTTGCCCGCCGCATTGAGGAGGACCACAAGCGGGCCACCGCCAGCATGCTGGCCTACGCCTACGCCAAGGAGATTCCGGGCCCGGTGCGGGAGGCCCTGGCGAAGGCGGCCCGGGGCTACTTCTACGACTGCAACTGGCTGGGCATCTGCACCAGGGCGGACCCCGCCGGGGAGATCAAGATCCTCACCGATGTGCCCAGCATCCTCCAGGGCCTCCTCTACACAGGGAGGCTTTGCGGAGGGTTCATCACCTTCTGCTTCGGGGGGCAGAACGCCCGTGGCGCCGACATCGGTCCCAAGGTGGAGATCAAGACCTTCCTCATGGTGAAGGGGTGGCGGCACGACTACCTCCTTCTGGACCGCCTCATCCCCCGGCGCTACTACGACCCCGCGGACCGGGAGTACCCCGGGGTACCCGAGGAGGAGCGCCAGCAGGTGCTGGCCTCGTGCCGCCTCTACAAGGACACCCAGGAGGGGAGGCGGTGCCTGGCCCTGGTGGAGACCCCCACGGGCATCGTGCCCACCCTTAAAGGTCTCCTCATGATTGAGCCCATGTTCCAAAGGGGGCGGCAATACCCCTAAGGGAGGCGATATGCGTCAGTTGGCGGTCATTCCCCTTCTCTCCCTGGCCCTGGCCCAGGTGGGCCTGGTGGATGGCCCGAGGCCCTCCACGGAGGTGCGGGGCTACCTGGAGGGCAACGCCCAGGAGGGCTACCGGGTGCGGGTGGAGTTCCTCCTGGAGACCGGGGGTAACCCCACCCAGGGCACGGTGTATCAGTCCCTTTCTTGGAACGGGCGGCTTTACCTGTGCCCGGGGGCTTGCGATACCTTCACCCTTTCCGGCTTTAGCCCTGGGAGCTACCCCAACGGACAGACCTACGACGTCTACGACAGCCAGGGGAGGCTTCGGGGCAAGGCTGGGGTGACCACGGAGTACGACGCCAGCAACCGGCCCTACCGCTACCGGGTGGAGTACGCCGTCTGGCCCCTCTCGGGGGTCAAGACCTGGCAGGCTTCCCCGGATGGGGCCGTGCCTATGGAGACTGGGGGTTGGCTTACCGTCAGGCCCCCCGGGGGAAGCCCGGAGCGCTACCGCTACCCCGGGATGACGGGCTACCAGCCCCCTTCCGGGGGGAGCATCTTCGCCGGCATCTCTCCCGCAGACCTGGCCCAGAAGACCCTCATTGACTCCATGGCCAAGCTGAGGGCCTTCTACGGGCGCCAGACCCGGGGGGCGGAGATCTGGTTCTTCGTGCCCGAGGTTTCCCCCTGGACCTTTCAGCTGGCCCAGGAGTACACGAGCCGGGTGGGGGGGCCGGTGCGTTTCGTGGTGCCGGAGGGTACCGCAAAGGCCTACTGCCCCACGGGCTATAGGGCGGATACCCGCTTCCATGTCCTGCCCAAGGCCACCCTGGACAAAAAGGACAGCCTGGCGGTCATCTGGCCCCCGCAAGGTGCCGGCCAGAAGGGAGCGGCCATGGCGGGGAGGTACCTGGTGGACCGTCCCGACTGGCCGGATGGTCCGGACTGCCTGGGCCAGACCCTGGCCCTGGTGCCCACGGCAGACGGCCTACCCGAGGCCCGGGCCTACCTCTACGGGTGCATCTCCCAGGCCAACCTGAAGGCCCGGGTGGAGTTTAAGGAGCTGAGCTTGAGCGAGCCTAGCCCCTTATGGCGGTGGGGGGGAGGGTGGTTAACGGGGTGGACCAACATCTACACCTACGGAGGGGATTGGAATGGCAAGGCCACCTTCGACCTGGGAAACGGCAGCGAGGAGGTGCGCCTCACCCTGCCAAACCCTCCCCCCACGGACTGGACCCGGGTGGAGCCGGTTACCGACGCCCAGGGGAGGAACCGGGGGTACGCCCTGGTAAAAGCCCGGGGCACCCTGAGCCTGGACGAGGAAAACCCCCAGAGCCTCACCTACACGGACCAGACCATTCCCCCCTGGGACTTCACCTTTGGCGGCAACTATGGGGCCGGTTGGGAGAGCTTCCGCCTCGTCTGGCGCTGGCAAGGCCAAGCCTACTTCTGTGGTCTAACCCGTTACGGTGCCACCAACGCTTACCCCATCACCTGCGAAGTGTGGGACGGGCAGAACCGGATACGGGGTAGCGCCCAGGTGGAGAGGCGTTGGATCAGCCTCTTCTCCGTCCACTACGACTACCAGATCCAGGTGTACGGATGGCGGCTCCAGGTGTCGGCGTGGGATGTGCAGTGGTACCTCTCCCGCTGGCGGACCACCTGGCGGGCGGCCACGGACAACGACCGTCCCGTGGAGCCAGGGGGCTATGTAACCGCAGAGGGGAGGCGGTACCGGATACCCGGGCTTGAAGGTTACCTCCAGCCCCAGGGCAAGGAGATCGAAGCGGTGGAGGGGGACCCCTACGTCACCTACATCACCCGTAGCCTCCTCCCTGACCGCAACCCCTATGGGGGCCTGAACCGCCCCGAGGCCAAGGAGTGGTACAAGCGCCTTGGGGACTGGTGCCGTGAAAGGGGGTTGTGATGCGGCGCCTGTCTTTCCTTTTGCCTTTACTCCCTTTGGCCCTGGGGCAGAACACGGTCCCAGGCCCCAGGTACGAGGAGTGGACCAAGTACTTGCTGTCGCAACCCGACTATCGCTTAGAACAACTCCTCAAAGGGCGGTGGCCTTTCCTGGAGGTCTTGCGCAAGGACCGCTACCAGGAGTACCAGAAGGGGCCATGTGACCCGCAAAAGGACCCCAACGCCTGCAAGGACCGCATGCCCTGGAACGAGGCCCAGGCCCACGAGTTTAGGCTTCCCATGTCCAGCCTCGAGGCCACCCGGGAGGTGGCCAGGGACCTCAGGAAGGCCTGGCAGAGGTTTGAGGAGAGGTACTACTGGCGGGTCATCACCGAGCTTAATAATCCTGCCTTCTGGCTGACCTACTGCGGCTTCGGCCTGAAGGGGCCGGACCTGGACCCACCCCTCCCCGAGGTGCGGCTGAACGTCCCCTCCGAGAGCCTGGACACCGCCTTCCTGGGGAAACTCACCCCCTTTGACCCGGGGAAGATAGCCTCCGCGGGCCTGCACAGCCTGGACCGCTACCTACCGGTACCCCAGGTCAAGGCGGAGGACTTCTGCGACGACCTGGGCCTGAACCTCCTCCCCATCATGTACATCCCGGGGTTCAAGGTGATGGTGCAGGGGACGGAGATCTTCCGCACCCCCGGCTACCCCTCCCGGCCCTTCTGGTTCAACAGCGAGGCTGCGGACGCCCGGGTCAAGGCGGCCATGCGGCACGCCTTTGAGCGCTACTATCCCCAGTACCTGGAGGAGGTGGCCCGCATCCTCCTCACCCCAAGGCCCAACACCCCACAGGACCTCCTCTCTGGCTTGGGCGGGGACTTCCAAAGCCTGGGAGCCCCCAAGGCCTACCTGCCCATCCCCTGGCAGGGGCACCTCCTGAACGGGGGGGCCGTGGTGGCCCCGGTGTACACGGAGCTCCTGCCCCGGGACCCCCAGGCCCTGTGGAACACCATTCAGGGAATATGGGACACCTACAAGGCCCTCATAGACAAGGCGGGAAGCGAGGTGGAGAAGGTCTACCTCTATGTGCACTTCTACCGCTCGGTGAGGGTTTTGTACGACAGTAAGGCCTTCTACGGCATTCCGGGTGTGGCGGATACCTTAAAGCAACAGGTGAAGGCCCTGGTGGAAACCCCCTTGCGCACCCTCACCCAGGGGATACCGGTCCTGAAGGGGTGCACGGGGAGTTTGGACGAGGTGGCGGGGTGCGCCGCCCGGGGCCTCATGCTGGTGGACAGCGCGCTGAAGCTGGGAAACGACCTCACGGGCCTTACCGGGGGCAAACCCCAAAACGAGCCCATCAAGGGGATGAGGGAAAGCCCGGGCCTCTGGAAGTTTGAGGAGGCCAAGCGCTGGTTTCCCCCGGCTTCCTTGCCCGTCTACGAGGCGTTTGGGTACACCAGCCTCTTCCAGGCCTTCAACATCCTGGAGGCCACCAACGTGCCCGACATCCGCAACGTGGACCTCTCCCAGATCAACCTGGGGAACTGGGTGGGCTGGGCCTGGAGCCAGCTATCCCGGCTGGTGGTCTACTGGCACGTGCCCCTCACCATAGACATCCGCATTGAGTACTGCCCCCCTTGCGTCCTGGCCTATCCCTCCTTGCCCCTGGAGGGTCCTGCCCAGCCCCTGGGGGTTCCCCCCTACACCCTGCCCTTCGTGGCCGAGAGGACCCACTGGCGCTGGGTATCCGTGCCGGAAGGATACGAGATACCCGGGGTGCGAGGCACCCCTTACAAGGTCCTAGGAGACCTGGGAGGGATAGCGCCGGACCTCTCCTTCCTCTACCGGCCCCTTATCGGGAGGTGATGCATGCGCAAAGCTTTGGTGCTAGCCCTGGTGTCCCTTACTCCAGCCCTGGCCCAGTTTGACTGGCTTGCGGGGCTGGACTGGGGTGGGATCAGCAACAACCTGCAGCAGGTGGGGGCGGTGCTGAGCTGTAACCCCACCAGCCTCAACAGTCTGGACTTCAGCCAGCCCAGCCTGGTCTTCCGCACGGTCTACAAGGTGACCAAGTGCACCCTGTGCCTGACCTTGAAGATGTGCGGCTTCCCGGACGACATGCTCTACCCGGCCGGCTGGAGCGAGGTACTCCAGGGCTTCAACCGGGGGGACATCATGGTGGTGGGTTCGGGGAGCGGGGTGGAGGCCATCCTGGACTACCTCATCCTGGTGGCCAAGGGGGGAGGGTGCCAGAACATCTCCTACGGGGGTGTGCCCATCTACACCTGCCCGCCCGGGGGGATGCAAATCAGCAAGGCCTATGTGGTCACGGATACGGCCACCGCAAAGAAGTTGAGGGAGAAGCTCAAGTCCCTCAATGACCCCAACCTCTTCAAGGTGGTGGCCGTGGGTGGGGAGCGGGATAGCCCGGAGCTGGCGAAGGTCCTCCTGGGGCTTCCCCTGGTGTGGAGCGGGGGAAAGCCCTACCTCTTTGCCCCCGGGTATTCCACCCCGGACCGGTGGCTCTGGCTTACCTTTGACGGGCCGGTGAGCTCCAAGGTGGCCCTGGTGGTGAACCTGGCCACCCGGTACGTGGCCGATGCCGCCCGCAGGGAGGAGGAGATCAAATGAGAAGGCTTTTACCCCTAGTGTTGGTCTTGGGCCTTAGCTTAGCCCAGGGACTGCCCCAGGTGAGGGAGGTGGACGAGGGCACCGTGTACTGGTTTTTGGTGAATCAGGCCCAGGAGGTGTTTGCCGTGGGGGTGCCCCCGGAGCGGATCGGGGATGCCCTGAAGGGCAAGCGGGTTACCCTGGTCCTGGGGAGCGAGAGGCCCCCCGCCTGGGCCAGGGAGGCCCGGGTGGTGCGGTTGGGAGGAACCCCTTTCTCTGGAGGGTTCCTCCTGGTCAATGGCCGCTATCTGGTGGGGCAAAAAAGCCGCACCCTCTGGCTTATCCTGGATAGCCCCCAGGTGGTGGCCATCTTGATGGGGTATTTCAGCCCATTGGTGCGATGAGAAGACTCGTGGCCCTTAACTTCAAGGAGTACGAGGCTAGTCCCCTTGGGCGGGCCAGGTTTTTCGGTGTCTTGCCCGTGGGCGAGGGGGAGGGAAACGGCCTCAGACGGGAACGGTACGAGTGGGGAGAGGTCTTGGTGCTGGACCGTTTAGGGAGGGAGGCCTTTTTCGCTTACACGTACTACACCCCCTCTTCCGAAGCGGCCCGGAATGCCCTGTTGCGGTATGCCTTTGCCCAGGTGTTGACGGGGAGGGGATACACCCTTAAGGGACGGATAGGGGAAGTGCTGGTGTTCCTCTCCCCAAGCGGCCGTACCATCTTCCTGGCCACCAAATGGGGAGGCTACACCCCCGCAGGAATACGGCGCATCTACGACACCCTTTCCCGCTACCTCTTCCAGACAGGGGGGCTCCTGTGGTTTAGCCCGGCTCCAAAGAGACTCTTTGGCCGCTTCCTGAAGACCCACCCTTCCGCTGAGGTCATTCCAGAGGAGGTAGCCAAAGAGGCACTAGAGGCGTTCCATAGGTTGCGGCAAGGTCCTGTGCCCAGTCCAGGCGGGAGCGGTTAGGGGAGGCCCAGTATACCCGATCCGCTTTGCGGAAAAGGCGGAGCTTTTCCTTGACGGTTTCCCGGGCGTAGTGGCCCGTGTCCACCTCCAGGTAGGCGGTCCCCCAGGGGAAAAGGAGAAAGGCGTCGGGAATGGACACCCCTCCCGCCAGGGGTATCTCCCAGGCCGTGGGGGAGAGGAGGAGTACCCCCTGGACGGAGAGGACCAAGTGGTAGAGGGCTGAGGCCGGGTATCCTTCCAGGGAAGGGTCCAGGTAGAGGTCCAGGAGAATCCGGTTTTTCCCTTTCCCCCGTTCGGCGGCCACCTCTATGCGTCGGTGAAGCCTACCTTCTAGGGGAAGGGAGAGCCTCTTCGCCTGCTTGCGGGTTACCACCGGGTAGGAAGAGGACATAGAGGGGTGTGCCACGATCCACCCTCACCGTGCGCAGGACCGCCGTCTGATCCTGGGGAAGGGCCACCAGGTTGGCAGCCCGGGCCAGGAGGAAGAGCTCCAAGGGGGGGACGGTTCGCTGCACCGCCTGACCACCCCCGGGCAGGGCTACCACATTGGTGGCCTCCAGGGTGGCCTTGACGAAATCCGAAATCCCGCCCAAGGACCCCCTTACCAAATCCGCCAACAGGGTGGGGGCTTCCTCTCCCACCTTGGCCACCAGCCCTTGGGTAACCTCCTGCGCCTCGAGGGCCACGGCAGTTACCCCCAGGACCTGACCCCCCTCCACCAGGGTATCCAGGTCTATCCACACCCTCCCTGTGGCCTCAAACCTGGCCTGGCCCACCATCACCGCCCCGCTTTCCAACTCCACGGCCACGGGTACCGTCTTCCCAGGCACCAGGTACACCCCCGTGAGCAGTTTCCCCCTGAGCAGGGTACCGGGAAGGTATTTCTCTTCCCCAGGAGAGGAGGGCATGGAGGGGGGGGAAGGCAAGGAGGGAAGTGGGGGAAGCGAGGGAAGCTGCGGTAATGCGGAAGGCCCTTGGGGTGTTGAAGGCTCCGTTTGTGGTGGGGGGGCCGGTTTGGGAGCCTGGTAGAGGATCCACGGGTCCCCTTGGGCCAGGGATAGACCCATTAGAAGGACGAGAGCAAAGTAGCCTTTCACCTGTTACCTCCTCTCTAGGGCCCCTACCCCAGATGGACTTCCTGAGGGCATAAAGGGTTCACCTGGCGGATTAACCGGATAGGGCGTGGGGGATGGTGCCGGGGATACGGTATCCCCTTGCCCCACAGCCATCCCCGAAGGTGGAGAGCCGGTGTAAACCAGTATCCCTCCAGAGGGAACCTGTTGGACCAGCATGGGCGAAGGAGAAGCTTCCATACCCCTCTCCAGCGAGGTATCCGTGCCCGTAGGAGCTGGGGAAGGGGCGGACGAGGGTGAAGCCTGGGAAGGCATCCCCGTAGACATGTAGAGAACCATGGGAGGTGGACCCGGCAAAGCGGTTTGGGCCTGGGCTAAGGAAGGCTCTGGTGGCATACCCGCAGAAGCGTAGGAACCGTATACGGGAGGTGGAGGGGGTGGGAGATTGGGCAATCCGCCTGTCTGCCCGCCTTGGGGAGAGGGAGATGTTGAGGATTCCACTTGCCCCTGTCCTTGCACCGAAGAAGGGGCAACACCCGATCCCGCAGGATACGTGGTTCGCTCTTGACCCGCCTGTGACTGCCCGTGACCGGGGCCAAAGTCTCCTTGTCCCTCTGGCGAATGTGCATTCAGGTCCTTAGCCCTCCCAGAAACGTCCACCGTTGGAATACCCGAAGACGCTCCCTCCTTACCCAAAAGACCGCTGACCGCTTGCGTCCCCACACCACCCCCTTGGGCCTTCTTCTTAGGCGCTGTGCCAAAGAAAAAGGCAAAGGCAAACAGTCCCCCCACCAGGAGGAAAAGGAGGAGGCCGATCTTGCGCTTATCGGGAACCTTGCCCGTAGGGTGGTCCCTCAGAAAAAGACGAGCAAAAAACTCCTTAAACTGGTCTCTACGCTTGGAACGGGAAATCTCCTTCTGCAAAGCCTGGGTAATGCCGCCTCCAAGGAGCAGGGCCGAACGGTAGTCCTCCGGTGAAGCCTCCTTCAGCTTCTTGAGAAACCCGGTCCAAGCCTCCGTCCCCGGCTCAGGCATATCCGGGTACTTCTCCCTAAGGGCCGCCTTTATCGCTTCCTTATCCACCTTGGGCTTCGCTTCCACGAGGGAATATTACCCCAAAGAGGGGGAACTTGACAACTGAAGGAGAAAATAGTACTTTCTCCCTAGGAGGAGGCAAAGGATGAAAGCCAAGGAACTCCTTCAGGTTTTCCGGGCTAACCCGGGGTTGGCGTTGGGGCTTTTGGCGGTGATGGGCTCGCAGGTGGTACTGGCAGGGGGTGGTACGAACCCTCTCCAGACTCCCATGACCCGGATTCAGGGCATCATCTGTTCCATTGTGGATGCGGTAACGGGTCCTTTTGGTGCGGCCCTGGCTATCCTGATGCTGGCCCTGGGGTTTGGTGGTCTTATCATCGGCAACCGGAACGCCATGGGGTTGATCATCACTTCTATTGCAGGAGGTGCGTTGCTCCTGGCGGCCAAGGCGTTGGGCAACACCATCCTCAACGCTACCGGGTGCGCATAAGGGGCGTGAGGGTAGTGGGAGCTGCGGGGGTTTCCCGCAGCCTTTTGCCGTATCCACAGGGTGAAAGATGGTCACGAGCGAAGCTCGTACCTTGAGACGGAAAGTCCCCCGGCTGGATGTATCCCTAACCCTGTTTGGGTTGCCCCTAGGGGTGATCCTGGCTTCCCTCTTTGGTGGGTTTTTGGTGCTCCAGGTGGTGCAAACCCTGGTGGCCAACATCTGGATACGGGGGTTGGTTTCCCTGTCCGCCGTGGTGGTGGTGTACCGCACCAGCCTGTGGATCAACGACAACTACGGGCATGGGTTCGGGTGGCGGTTCCTCCGCTTCATCACCAGGGCGGACATGTACTATCCCTCCGAGCCCCAAAAGGAAATCCCCCTTACCCTCTCCAGGGCAGGCCTAAGGGCTTCCGAGTCAGGTGATAAGTATGAGCTTTCTAGGGACCAAAATCCTGCCTTTAGCCGATGAGTTAGGCCAGTGGGAGCTAGAAAACGGCATCGTCTTCACCCGCAACGGGAAGATGGAGGTGGGGGTCAGGTTGCACCTCCCCCCCATGCTCCTCTTTTCCGACGAGGACCTCCTCAACTTCACCGAGAGGTTTGCCCAGTTCCTTCGCCTCACGGTGCCCGAAGGGGAGCGTTTCCGTCTCCTGATAGAGGCTAGAAGGGAGGCGGAAACCTACCTGGAGGCCATCCTGAAGGAACGGGACACCTTCCTCCATCCCTTGGGCGAGGTGTTCTTCGAGGAGAAGCTACGCCTCTTCGAGCGCTTGGCCCAGGAAGGCGTCCTACGCACCTGGCGTTACTACGGCTTCATGACCCTCACCCCACCCCGAGGCAGGGTGCAGGGAATGTTCTCAGAGCGGGAGTACCGGGAAGCCGTGGACCTGGCCCAGGCCATCCGTTCCGAGATGGCCGTCCAGTTGGCCTCTGCCGGGATAAAGGTGGAGCCCGCCGGGGATCGGGAGCTTTTTGAGGTGATGTGGCGGTGGTTCAATCCTGGCAAGCCCATCCCGGAGTACGTCCCCCCTGACCGACGACCTCCCTACGGTACCCCCGACTATCGGGGCCTGACGAGCCAGCTGGCCCAGACGGAGGTGGACAACGCCTACCCCACCCATATCCGCTTGGGAGACCATTGGGTGGGAGGCGTGGCCATGGCCACCTCCCCGGATAGCACCTGGCCTGGGATTGCCGATGTGCTCCTGGAGACGGAAGGGGAGTTTTACCTGGTGGTGGACTGGTACCACAAACCCCTGGAGAGGGAGTTGCGGAAGATGTCCACCACCTTGCGCACCGCCACGGCCATGAGCAAGAGCGACACCGTGGTGGACCCCAGCGTGTTCGTCAAGGCGGAAAACTACGGGGAGGCCATGAAGCGGGTCCAGGGGGAAAACCGGCACCTCTTTGAGGTGGGGGTACACCTGGTGCTGGTGGAGAAGGGATTGAGGGACCTGGTGAAGAAGCTACCCCTGGCCAAGGGACGTTTTGCCAGCCTGGGAGCCGCCCGAGGGGTACCGGTGGCCGACTTTTTTGAGGCCTGGATTTCCCTCTCTCCGGGTTCAGGCCTGGTGCCCTACTACAAGTCCACCCTGTTGGAGGACAACGCCGCCGACCTGATGCCCACCTTCAGCCCCTGGAGGGGTTTAGAAAGACCTATGGCGGTCTACGAGGGTTCGGGGGGGGTGCCGGTGCAGATAGACCTGTTTTCCGACCGCTTCCCCGCCAAACACGGCATCGTGGTGGGAGGATCGGGCCGGGGCAAGAGCTTTTTCGTCCAGTCCCTCATCAACCAGGTGGCCCTGAGGGGGATTGAGGTCATCATTGTGGACCGGGGCTTCAACTATGTGTCCCTGGTGGAGCTCCTGGGCGGCAGTGTGGTGGTCATGGACCCCATTGAGGGGACCAGTGTCAACCCCTTTGAGCTGAGGGAAGGGGAGCTTTTCCCCAGCGAGGAGAAGAAGGACCTGATCCGGGCCGTCTTCCGGGCCATGGTGCCACCTCCACAAAACGAGCAAGAGGCTTCCGTAGAGGAAGCCATCTTCATGGCCGCCGTGGAGCAAACCTACCTGATGCAACAACAGGAAGACCCCACCGGCAAGCGGGTCCTGGAACCCTTCACCCTCTCCACCGTGGTGCGCAAGCTGAGGACCATGGAACAGGTGAACGGCAAACCCATGGGGCCTCAGGAGAAGGAGATCGCCAACCGGTTGGCCTACGTGCTGGACAACTGGACCGGGGATTCCGTGTACGGCCGGCTGATAGACCGGCCCTCCAACGTGAACCTGGACGCCCCCATCGTGTACTTTGAGACGGGCAAGCTGGGTAGCGATGGCCCCCTCACCCAGGTGGGCCTTCTCCTCATATCCGACCTCATCTGGAAGAAGATCACCAAGAAGAAGGGACCCAAGCTGGTGGTGCTGGACGAGGCATGGGCGCTGCTGAAGACCCGGTACGGGGCAGGGGTGGTGGAGAACCTCTACCGGCGCAGCCGGACCTTTGGCGCCGCCATCTACGCCATCACCCAGGAGCTGAAGGACTTCACCTCGGGGTATGCCCAGGGCATCATCAGCAACACCTACTACCACTACCTCCTGCCGGCACCGGGACAGGAGGAGTACATCATGCAGCTTTTCGGCATCCCCGAACGGGCCATCCACCATGTGTACAAGAGGTTGGCCTTCAAAAAGGGCGAATACTCCGAGGTCCTCCTGGTCCTCCGGGCAGGAACGGGTCTGGAAGGAGGTGTGGTGAGGGTAAGGGTGTCCCCCTTGGAGTACTGGGCCTATACTACAGATGAAAAAGACAAGATGCGTAGAGAACGTGCAGTAGAAAAGTATGGTAACCTGAAGGAGGCGTTGCTGGCCTTGACCAGGGGGCAAGCGTGAGAAGGACCCTCCTCCCTCTAGTGGTAGCCCTGACCCTGACCCTCACGGGCGGTGCCCAGGCGGGTGGGGGTGGGGGTGGCCAGAGCTTTTGGGACATCCTTAACAACGTCCTCAATACGGGGTGCAACCTCACGGGCCAGTTCAACTTCGGGAGCAACTGGGAGTGGATCTGCACCCTGAGGAGCGCCTACCGCAACCTGAGGTGGGTGGGGGAGAACATCGGGGACTACATGCAGGACCTGGTGGTCCAGTTCTTCAGTGGCGCCCTGGAAGGCGTCATGCAATCCCTGGGGTATGTCCTGGGACCTGGGATCAATAACTTTGTAGATCAGCTAGCCAATGCCGCAATGGAGGTACGCCGGTTCCCCAACAAGCTGAGGCAGTATGTGGCCAAGGCCATGCTGGAGGATGCCAAGGCCAAATATCTGCCCCTGACGGGGAGGTATCCCCCGAACAGTCCCCCCGACCTCCTGGAGCAGCAGAAGAACACCAACCCCACGGTGGCCACGGGATATGCGGCAGAGTTCATGGACAGCGTCAAGAGGATCCAAAAGCGGGTTGGCGCCGTGGAGGGAGTCACCAACATCGCCCAAGAGATGAAGGATAAGGGCAGTGCCGTACAGGAGGTAGCTAGGATTGCGGCCGCCGTGAATACCCCTAAGGACGCCGAGCAGAAAACGGGCGGAGCGGTCAAACCCGGTATCGCCGACCAGTTGGTGGACGAGGCGAAAACAGCGGCCTCCGCCAGGGAGGTCATGGAGAAGATGGTGGAGGGGATTGCCTATATGCTTCGCCTTCAGGCGGCTAGCAATCCCGTCTTACTGGACTTCCTCCAGGCCCAGCTCCAGGCCCAGCTCTACACCAATGGGTCCCTCATAGGCCTCTACGACGAGATGGCCCGGCAGGCGGAAAGGGAAGCGGGGGATGCGGAGTACGAGATACAAGCCTACCTGCTGGCCATGCAGGAGGCTGCCCGGGAAGCTGAGCTGGAAACGCAAAAGATCAGCGACCTGTTCACCAACATTTCCAGCATGGCCGATAACCTCCCTGAGGGGAGTTCCCTAGCATGGTAGGAGGTGGAAGGTGAACCTGCCCGGAATCCCCGACTACAGCTCCTTCATAGGCGACTTCATCCAGTCGGTGCAAAGCATCGGATTGGCCTCGTGGTTTAATGCGGCTGCACAGGCGGCCATTGTCTTCGGTGTAGCTTGGTCAGCCTTTCTCTTCTTCACAGGGAACCGCTTGGGGGCACAGGGAACCTTTATCCGTACCATGATCGCCCTCCTCCTCTTCAACCTGGGGACCCGTCCGGAAGGAGCGGCCCTAAGGAGTGCCCTCTATGACGGGTGGCGGGCGGCCCATAAAAGCGCCGTCAGAACGGCAGTCGACCCCATAGCCAATCAGTTGGGGAACGCCCTCAACTCCCTGAAAGACCAGGTAAAGGAAGTATTGGTTGTGTCTTCCACCTTGGCCCTGGGTGGATTCACCAATGCCCTGCTCAAAGGGGGAGTAAGGGGAGTGCAAATAGCCACAAAAGCCGCCACTGAAGCCAAGGGTGCAGTGGGGAGCCCCACCAAAGGAGTAGGCGGCATGGGAACATTTCAAGCCGTCAGGAGCGTATCCACCAAAATCGGTTGGGGCGCCCTTACCCTAACCGTACCCTATGTGGCCGCCATGATGGTTTCCGGGCTCATGGTCTACATCAGCCTGGTGCTTTTCCCCTTGGCGGCTACCGCTTTGGCCCTGGGGTACCCAGGACTGGTGCGAAGCATGGTTACCCTGTACCTATCCGGTCTCCTCCTGGGCGTGGTAGCCCCCTTGGTCTTCGGAGCCTCCATAAGAATGCTGCAAAACAACAGCATCGCCCAAATCCAGCGGGAGGTACAGGCGGTCATGCAACAGGCTCAAAACATCAAGCAACAAAACGAGGCCAACATACAACGGCTCCAGTCCGAGGTGGAAAGTTACGCACAACAGATGGAAAACAGCACCGGGCAACAGGGACAGGCAAGCCAGGGCTTTTGGGATCGGTTTAAAGACTGGGCGGGAGGGGTGACGGCTTCGGTGAGTGGTGCCATCAACAACGCTCTTACCGCCCTTCTAACCCCCCTAAACAACATGCTCAATGCCCTCACCACCTGGTTGGTCTCTGGGCTGGTGAGCATCGCCCTATTCCTCATCTCTACCCTGGCCATCATCGTGGGCTCGGCCTGGACGATTAACCGCCTGGCTTCAGCCATAAGGGTCTGATGAAGGCTGGGACTGAGAACACCAAGGCTAAGCGGGTATGGGCTGGGGTTTTCCTCCTGTCCATGCTCCTCATCCTGGTGGGATTGGGGTATGGGCTCTGGAGTTTTGTGGCAGGGACCCTGGAAGCCTACCGGGAGCTTTCCGGACACCGCATCTCCCTCTGGGGTTGTTTGGGAGACAGGGTGTGTAGCCGGTGGTTCAGCCAGAGGGCGGCTTCCGGCTTCGATCCCAACCTACCCTATTACCTCCTACCCCTGGTGCCCCTGGCGGCTCTGGCCCGGGTGCGGATGGCCGAGAAGCCCCGTAAGGCCCCAGGGATGTCCCGTTTTGCCAGGGGAGAGGAGTTGGAACGCTACCTCAAGGGCAAGGAGCGTAGCGGCTGGCTAGGCCTTTACGGGGGAAAGGTGATGCGGTATCCCACCAGGGTGCGGTTTGCCCACACCCTGGTCCTGGGGCAACCCGGGGCGGGTAAGACCAGCCGTTTCTACGAGCCCAACCTCCTCATGGATGCCCTGGACGGCAACAGTGTGGTGGTGGTGGACCTGAAATGGCCCAACACCCAAGGGTTTCCCCGGTTTATCCCCCTCTTTGAAAACTCAGGGCACCGCATTGAGCTCTTCCTCCCCTACACCCAGGGGTCCAAGAAGCTTCCCCTCCTCAAAGACGCCGCCGACCCCCTGGTGGCCATGGAGATCGCCGAGGGTATCATCCCCGTAGACCAGAAGGCCACCACCATGACCTTTTACAAGGAGCAGGAGAGGGCTATCCTCTCAGTCCTGTTGCGCCTGGAGGCCACAGCGGGTACGGGGTCCATGGGTAGGCTGGTACGTCTCCTAAAGCAGGGGTACAAGGAAGTGGAGGCCTTTGTGCAGGACCTGGGGGACCAGCGAGCCAAGGAGGAGATGGGCTTTTTCCTTGACCTCACCCCCAACCAGAAGACCGGGCTTATCGCCGGCCTCTTGGGGAAACTCCAGCCCTTTGACGATCCCCGGCTGGAGAGGGCCACCAGCCGAGGGTCCGAAGAGGAGGAGATAGACGTTACCGAGATCGCCCGTACCCCCTCCTTCTTCTACATCGGCATCCCCCAGGACCAGCTCATGGAAGGGGTGGGGCAGGTGTTTCTCCAGATGGTGGTGCGCTACATCAACCGCACCCTCCTGCGGGAAGCCCGGTACCACGGGGGCCGGTGCCCCGTGCCCGTGATCATCTACCTGGACGAGTGGGCCAACCTGGGCTACCTGCCGGGCATGGACGTGATGCTGGCCACGGTACGGGAAAGGCAGATTGCCTACGTCCTCACCCTGCAAAACCTCTACCAGGGGGTGAAGGACTACGGAGAGGCGGAGTTTAAAGCCATCGTCAACAACCTGGGGCACTGGGTCATCTTTCCCTACGCCATCTCCATTGAAGACCGCATGTACATCAGCCGCTTCCTGGGAGAAACCACCGCCTACGAAACCGCCGTGGCCCGGGGTTGGAAGGGGGTCGTACCCATGTTTGACCCCCGGCTCCAGGTGGTGGAAAAGGAGGTGGCCCGAGCCCTCCTCTCCCCCCTGGAGATGAACGAGTTCCAGGAGGGCCAGGCCCTGGTGGTGGGTCCAGGCATCTATCCGGTGCAGGTGTGGCTTCCCAGGGTGGACGAAAGAAGCATCGGGGGACATAGGAACCCCCTCTATCCCTACGGGAAGTACCTGGGAGCCTTGCGACAGGAACCCGAAGAGGTCATGGCCCATGTGGAACGGCACCTCTTTGCCACGGGGAAAGAGGGGGAACAAACCCCCTTGGCCCGCTTCGTGGAATGGGTGGAGGCCGTGACAGAGGGGCAGTATCCGGTGCGCCTCTTCCGGGACCCCAACACCCTGGCCCTCACCAAGGTCCATGTGGACCGGGAAGCCCTCCCAGAACCCCTGGCCACGCCTCCCTTCTTCCCAGAGTGGAAGCGCCAAGGCTGGGCACGCTTTGAACGCAACGACAAGGCCCTAGCCATCCTGCCCAAGGGCATGGACGTCCTACCCGGGGAAACCCTGAGAAACCTGGAAAGGCTGGGCCTGGCCTGGAAGCTTATCGCATGGGTCAAAGATCACAAGGACCTGGTACACGGCCTATCCGACAAGGTTACCTCCCCCATGGCTTACTTTGACGAGGCTACCCTCACCATACCGGAACCGGTATACCGGGAGATCTTCGGCCCCGAACTGCCCCGGGTGGTGGAACTCCTCTCCCCACGGGAGACTACTCGTAAAGGAGTGAAAAGCGTAAAACTACCTGCTGTGGTAGAATATCCCTGGGATAACCGGGATGCCGAGGCTACCCGAGAGGAGAAACCTGAAACACCCCCGAAGGATTCCCAGAGGTCTCCTAAGGAGGGTCGCCGTCATGGTGATGGCGACCTGGATTGGCTCTTCCAGTAGCGCCGCATCCTGGGATACCCTCCTGCCCCTGGTGGAGCGGGGGCAAAGCGTTATCGTGGTGGCCCCCGTCTTTCGGGAGAAACCCCTCATGGAAGCCCTGTGGAGGCGGCTGAAGGACGGGAAAGGCGGAGTCTACCTGGTGGGGTCCAGGATGGCTCCCACGGACCCGGCCAGCTACTTTGTGGTCTTCAGCTACTTTGGAGCCGAGCTACGCATCCTGAACCCCTGGCCCCTCAAACCCGAGGGGTCCTTCGTGGTAGTGGACGGGAAAAGGGGAATGCTGGGCTCCTTGGTGGCTGGGCTGGGAGACCCCGATGGGAAAACCCGAGAGCTGACGGAAGAGGAGGCAAGGGCGTGGTGGGAGTACGGTAGAAGGTTGGTCCTCACGGGAAAGAAGGTTAGCTACAACCTGGAAGCGCAGGCCATCCTATATGTGTTGCAGAGGTTAGGACTGGTTAGGAGGTAAGCATGCAGTTTCCCCTGTGGGCAAAGGTGTTGCTGTGGTTGGAAGTACCCCTGGTGTTCGTAATGGACCTCTGGTATACCCCGTATGCCATCCTGCTGGCTTGGGGGATACCTCTCCTCTGGAACCGGTGGATAGAACACCTGGAAACCGTGGAGGCCTTGGCCTACTTTGCCAGGCCAGAACAAGAGCCAACACAGGCGGATGAGGAAAGGGCTTAAGGGATTAGCCTTCTGGCTGACCTTGGCGGCTACAGGGTGGGCCTGTGGGTATATCCCCAAGGACCTATGGCACGCCACCTGGCGCTACGCCCAAGGCTTCGGCCTGGACCCCTACCTGGT
This sequence comes from Thermus albus, assembly GCF_022760855.1. NCBI lineage: Bacteria > Thermotogati > Deinococcota > Deinococci > Thermales > Thermaceae > Thermus > Thermus albus. The sequence goes on along the minus strand of NZ_JAKTNR010000004.1, from coordinate 8,739 downwards.
GGCGGCGGTGGTGTGGACCGAAAGCGGCTACTGCCCCCAGGCCCGGGGTAAGGCGGGAGAGGTGGGCCTGGGGCAGTTTATGCCCGGCACCTGGGTCAGGACCACGGGGGCTCCCCCAGAGTGGCGTGCCCATCCCGATTGGTCCCTCTGGGCCACGGCCAAACACCTACGGGAGCTCTATGCCGCCACAGGGGACTGGCGCTTGGCCCTGGCCGCCTACAACGCTGGTCTGGGAGCAGTACGAAGCGGGAAGATTCCCGCATCCACCCAGAGGTACGTGGAGAAAGTCCTCTTGACCTACTGGCGCTGGCGAGGTGGAAGATGAAGACCTTTCTCAGCGCACTGTTAATCCTTGCCTACACCTTTGCCCTGGTGATGAGCACAGGGCACCTGAGCGAGTGGTACCGCCTAACCCTGGGTAGCTTACCCGGATGGTTTGCCGTGGGTCTGGCCGCTGCCCTGGAAATGAGCGCCTTTCTCCTCTCCCTCCTTTCCAACTCCCTCCTCAAGGGGTCCCGATGGGCCTCATGGGGAGCAGTGGTGGCCCTGGGACTGGTCTGGGTAGGCAACTGGTTCTCCATGCGTCGGGCAGGAGAAGGGATACCGGAGGTGGAAGTCTTCCTCTCCTCCTTGTTCGTACCCGTCTCCACCTTTGTACTGGCCAAAGTACTGGGAGAACTCCTTGAAGCAGGAGCCCGCACCTCGTTCATGAAAGCCACCATGGTCACGGAAGGTCCCGGGGGTAGCTCGTATCTTGGTCACGGGCGTAGCCCGTATCTTGGTCACGGGCGTAGCCCGTATCTTGAAGCCAGTACCTTGAATGCCCAGGATACGCCAGTAACACCGGATGGCGAACCGGTGTACGACACGGGTACAGCCCGTACTACCCACGGAAACGGTATCCCGCATACTTCCACCCTTAACCCGGTAGACCAGGTAGGTCGTCTACCTCGGAAGGAATGGCGGCAAAACTACCTGATGCTTCTGGAAACTCCCCGGACCGCCAGGGAGATTATGGAAACCTTGGGGTTAGCAAAACCCACCGTCTACAAGCAGTTGAAAATCCTGGAACGGGAAGGGTTGGTGCGCAACGACGGCGGTAAATGGGTGAAGGTGAGGACCTATGCTTGATGCCTTGTCAGACCATCCGTACCTTGAGAGAATCCGAGAGGCAGAAAGGGTAGGAACGGAAAGGCTCCTTTCCTACTTCCCCGCCTGGATACGAAACATCCTGGCCGAGGACATAGACGGGGTAGAGGAGGTGGCCATGGACCTGGGTAGACCCCTGGTGGTGCGCATCCGGGGGGAGCAGAAGGTGTACAAGGAAGTAACCCAAAGCGATGTGGAGTACTTCTACAACAAGGTGGGTAGCTTCCGGTCCAACGGACGGGCCGGTATACCGGGCACCCTCCACCGCATCTCGGTGATACGGGATACCGACGACCTGGCCATCGGGTTTACCATCCGCTTCGGCAGGGCCATACCCGGTATCGCCGCCCCCTTGAGGGAGTGGATCAGGGGCCGGGAATCCACCCTCATCATCGGACCACCAGGAGTGGGGAAAACCACCCTCCTTCGGGGAATCGTGGAAGAAAAGGCCAAAACCCTCAAGGCAAGGCTGGTCATCGTGGACACCTCCAACGAAATCGCCGGCGATGGGACCATCCCCCACCCCATCATCGGCTCAGCAAGGCGCATGATGGTGGGCGACCCCAGAAAACAGGCCAACATCATCATGCAGGCCATCACCAACCACTCCCCAGAAACCATCGTGGTGGACGAAATCGGCTACCACGGGGACGTGGAAGTCCTGGAAACCGCCAGGCGCCGGGGAGTGGACATCGTGGCCACCGTCCACGGGGAAGACCTCCGGGACGTCCTGGAAAACCCCGTGCTAAAACCCCTCCTGGGCTACCCGGACCTGGAAACCGGAAAACGCCTCACCCGACCCGTCTTCCAAATCGGCATCGCCGTACTGGATAAGGGCATCTATAAGGTTTACCCTGACTTCTCCAGCGCCATAGACCAAAGCCTCCGCAAAGAAGACCCCGAAGGTATCACCATCAACACACGGAAATCATAGGAGAGATTAAACCCCCACAGACAACAGACCAAGCATAATGCGTGCGGAAATAAATCCCGATAAGGGGAAAGTAGGGCAGAGAAGTGCGGTGAGAAACGGGACATAGGCGGATTACAGAAGGGGCGGGTGGGGATGTATCCCCCCTCGAGGTCCCCCCCTCAAGATACGGGCTACGCCCGTGACCGAGGTCCCCCCCTCGAGGTCCACCGGCCGAGACCAGGGCTAACTCAAGAGCCGACACGGGTGAAGGTTTGGGGAAGATAAACCTTCACCCTATTTTTGTCGTCCCAGACGCAAAGGTGAAAGGTGAAGGCTTATCCTCCTATTAAAGGGGGACACCTACGCACCCGGTAGTGTTGACCCTAGGCGGTTAACCCAAAGAAAAACGGCGGGGCACTCGCAGGCAACCCGGTGGGGACCACGGTGGCAATCCCCATACGACCCGGGTGTGCCCCGCCGGTCTGGGAGGTGAAGGAGGTGAAGAAGGATGTACCTCTACCTTACAGGAGGTAAAACGGAGTTCAAAGGCAAAAGGATGAGCGATAAGCAAGTTATCTATCACGCCATCAACACGGGAATAATATACGTGCACCCAGAGGCCTTGAAAAATGGAACCGTTGCTCTCGACGACTTCCCCACTTCGGTGGACGTGATCATCGCTTCAGAGCCCCCCGAGGGGGCTTTGGAGCTCCACCCAGCCCCTAGGGGGTGGATGGTAAAGGAGTGAAGGAAAACGGCGGGGCACACGCAAGTGAACTGGTGGGGACCACAGTGGTAATCCCCATACAACCTGGGTGTGCCCCGCCGATCCGACTAATGAAGGAGGTAAGTATGGAAGAGAGTGGGATTTGTATAGCATGTGGGGAAGAAGCCAAAGTCGTCTTGGCCAACGCACCTCTCTGCCAGGAGTGCTTCAAAGAGATTATTGGAGAAGAGTGCTTCAAAGAGATTATTGGAGAAAACTCCGAGGAAAACGGTAACAGCTAGATGATGTGGTTCCCCCCGGGCGTTCCCGGGGGTGGGATAGGCCTGAGAGGGGCGGGGCTCAGGCCAGGTTTGATAGCCCTTTCAGGACTGATGAAAACGGCACCGGGTGGTGCCCCATTGGGTGCGGGGGCATAACGGCCACCCGGAAAACGAACGGGTAGACCGGGAAGCCAGGGCCCAATAGAAACGGCGGGGGCTTTGCCCCCGCCAATCTGATAGGTGCGTATGAAAACAGTCATAGCTACAACAGCCAGCTTCCTAGCTGGCTTAGCCGCCTTCCTAGCCGGACGAGAGTGCACTCCCCTCCTGTTCCCGGGAGTGTGCGGTTACCCCAAAGCCGATACGTTCGGTTGGGCATTTATGGGCCTAACCTTGATAGCCCTTTCAGGGCTGACCAGGAGGAAACATGTCCTTTGAAAGAGAAGTCCAAGCCCTCTACACCTGCTTGGTGGCTAATGTCCCCGTCATCCTCTGGGGACCGCCAGGAACGGGAAAAACCGCCACCGTCTCCTACCTGGCCCGGGTCCTGGGGTGGCACCTGGAAGTCATTATCGGCGCCACCCGGGACCGCACGGACTTCGGGGGCTTCCCCGTAGCCCGGGAAGGCGGAGTAGACCTCCACCCCATGCCCTGGGTGAAACGGCTGGTGGAAGCAGGGGAGACGAGCATCCTCTTCCTGGACGAACTCTCCTCCACTCCGGAGGACGTCCGGCCCGCACTCCTCCGGGTCATCAACGAACGCTACGCCGGAGACGTCTACCTCCCCGGACGCATCGTGGCCGCCGCTAACCCCGCAGAAGACGCCGTGGGCGGCCTCGGCTTGGAAGCCCCCATCGCTAACCGACTGATCCACCTGGAATGGACCCTCTCCCCAAAAGAATGGGCCAGGGGCATGCGGGAAGGCTGGGATACCCTCTACCCTAAACTCCCCCCGCCCCCACCACGGGAAACCCTCGAGGCCCACACCACATGGGCCAGGGACATGGTGGCCCTCTATGTGGAGCGCAACCCCAGCCACGCCTACCTCAAACCCCAAGGGGAAGAGGTGGGCAGAGCCTGGCCCTCCTACCGCACCTGGGACCTGGCCGCCCAAGCCCTCGGCACCGCCAAAGCCCTGGGCTTTGACCTGGAGGCCCAAACCCTCCTGGTGGCCGGCGCCGTGGGAAAGGTGGGATACGCCTTCATGACCTTCCTCAACGACCTGGACCTCCCAGACCCCAAGGAGGTCATGAAAAACCCTTCCCTCCTCCCCACCCGGGAGGACCGAACCTACGCCACCCTCATGGCCGTGGCCAGCACCGCCACCGCAGAGTGGTCCCAGGAAGCCTGGACCAGGGCCTGGAAGGTCCTGGGCTACGCCTCAGAACTGGGAAAAGCTGACCTGGCCGTCCCAGCCGCCGGTAGACTCCTGCGAGCCCACCAAAAGGCCCGGGAAGAGAGGAGGGCCACCTTCCCCATCCCCGAGGAGGCCAAACGCTTCCTCCCCCTCCTGGAAAAGGTGGCCCAGATGAGGAGGTGAACGGATGGAACGGCTTAGGGCAGCCAGAATCGCCTTGGCCAGCAAAATGCCCTACCTGGCCCCTATCCTCTTCCACATCCGCTTCCAGGAAACGGATAGGGTCCCCACCATGTCCATAGACAATCGGGGAACCCTGCGCTACAACCCCGCCTTCCTGGAAACCCTCACCGACCCCCAGGTGGTGGGCCTCCTCTGGCACGAAACCCACCACCTCCTCCGGGAACATACCGGCCCCAGGGGGGAAAGATTACTGGAACACCCCCTGGGCAACATCGCCCTGGACCTGGAAATCAACGACGACGCCCAGGAAGCCGGAATAGACCTCCCCAGACCCCCGCACCCCTACGGAGGCTACTTCCCAGAAAACTTGGGCCTCCCACGGGGCCTTTTGGCCGAGGAGTACCTGGAATTCCTTAACCCCCCGCCACCCCCTAAACCTGAACTCCAGGACATAAGCCTGAACCGAGAAGGGGAAGACAACGGACCCCAAATGGCCGTCCTGCGAATGGCCGTGGCCCAAAAGGCCAAGGAGTACGAGGCCCAGGGACGAGGCACCCTCCCCCTGGGCCTGAGGAGGTGGGTGGAGAAGCTCCTCAACCCCCAAGCGGACTGGCGTAGCCTCCTAAGACAGGCAGTCCGCAAGAGCCTGGCGGATTACCTGGCCAAGCGCCGGCCCACCTACGCCCGCCCCAACCGCCGAAGCAGTGCCTACAGCCCCGTCCTTATCCCCGGCTACTACGGCCTAAGGCCCCGGGTGGCCGTGGTCCTGGACACCTCAGGGTCCATGGACGAGGGCAAGCTGGCCCAGGCCTTGGGGGAGATCCGGGGAATCCTGCGGCAGGTGCGCGAGGTCCACGTCCTGAGCGTGGACGCCGCCCTGCACATCGCCCGCAAGGTCTTTAGCGAAAAGGACATCCCCCTCCTGGGAGGAGGCGGTACCGACATGAGCCTCGGAGTAGCCGAAGCAGAAAAACTCCGCCCCGACCTCATCATCGTCCTCACCGACGGCCAAACCCCCTGGCCCGAAGGAATCAGAACACCCACCCTGGCCATCATCATCGGTGAAGGTCCACCCCCACCCCCCTACATCCCCCACGTCCGGATACGGTGAAGGTTTGGGTGAAGGGTGAAGGTTTGAAGAAACCAAACCTTCACCCAGTTTTCCCCGTCCCAGACGTAAAGGTGAAAGATGAAGGTTTTTTCCGGCCCAAAGTTACCCGTTTTATAGTTGAGTGCGATTCACTCAAGAGGGGAGATTTTTTTCACTTGACCCCCTTTTTGACCGCTTTAAACCTTCATCTTTCACCTTTGCGTACTGGACGCTATTCTTCCCCTCTCGGGCACTTCGGAAACCTTCACCGCCTTGGTGGGGGATAAGGATATCCTTATCTTTTTCCCCGCATCCCTCGTTGACGAAGAAAAGGAGTAGGGGGATTTCTACGGTTAGCTACGTTTTGGGGGAAAAAGACAGTTAAGGAGAGGGGAGAGGAAAAAGAAAGGTATACCTTTCTTTCTACTCTCGTCACCCTCGTATCCAGGTTCTTCCAAAAAGAAGAATCGTATCTCTCATCAAGGGGAACGAAAAGTATCCAGGTTATCTCTCTTCTTCACTTCCTCACAATCCAGTGAGAAAAGACAACATTCCCCCCCATCCTACCGTCCCCTCTAGTTGTCAAGATAGCATGGTGGGTTGACAATGTCAAGAGAGTAGGCCATAACGGCGGGGGGGTAGGGAGCTTCGTGGAGGTCGGGTAAGGGGTGAGCGGCGTTTAGGGCGACTTACCCCCCCGCCGGTCTGAATGGCGAAGGAGGTAGAAGATGATGAAGAACGGCAAGAAGGCGAAGCAGGAAGTTCAGGCTCAGGAGCGGTACCGGGTCTTCACTCCTCGGTCCTATGAGGACCGGGAAGGTGAAGAGAAGACCTACTGGACCCGCATCGGTACGGCCTTTAAAGGGGAGAAGAGCATCACCATCCTGCTGGACGCTCTTCCCTTGAACGGCCGCCTGGTGGTGATCCTGGAGGAGGCTGAGGCGGGAGAAGAGACGGAAGGCGAAGACGAGGTGGTTCTCCGCAAGCGGCGCTAAGAGGGTTGGGGCACCGGGGTTGGTCCCGGTGCCCCAGATCCAAAGGAGGGGAGATGCTGAACCCTGAACAGGAAGCGGTGGTCAACCACACCTGGGGTCCCGCCCTGGTGATCGCCGGTCCCGGGAGCGGGAAGACCCGTACGGTAGTATACCGCACTGCCCGGCTTCTCCGGGAGGGGATTAGCCCCGAAGAGATCGTCCTGGTAACCTTCACCAGGAAGGCCGCTCATGAGATGAGGGAGCGGCTGGCTCACCTGGTGGGGGAGGAAACGGCCAACCGGGTGTGGATATCCACCTTCCACAGCTTGGCGGCCAGCATCCTGCGGGATAGGGGAAACATCCGCATCCTGGATGCGGAAGCCGCCAAGAAGGTGTTGGCGGGCTTCCTGGAGGAGATGGAAGCCCCCAGACGGATCACCCCTAAGGTGGTCCAGGGGGCCATTTCCCGGGCTAAGAACGCCGGATGGGATAAGAGCTACCTCCTGTCCCACTACGCAGACCTTGAACCCTACCTGGGACGGGCATACGACCGCTACGAGGAGTACAAGGCAGAAAGGGGCTACCTGGACTTTGACGACCTCCTGATAGAGGCGGTGAAGGTCTTGGAGGAGGAAGAGGACCTCCGGGCAACCTGGAGCAGGCGGGCCAGGTTCCTTACCGTGGACGAGTACCAGGATACCAACCTCCAGCAGTTTCGGCTGGTTTCCCTGCTCCTCGGCCCCGAGGAAAACATCGTGGCCGTGGGCGACCCCAACCAGGCCATCTACTCCTGGCGGGGGGCGGATTACCGCCTCATCCTGGAGTTCAGGCGCCACTTTCCTAGGGCGAGGGTTTACCACCTCTCCATCAACTATCGGAGCCACGGGGGAGTGGTGGACGCCGCCTTGCACCTCATCCGCAACAACCGGGAGCGGGAAGACCTCCCCCTTAAGGCCATCCGCTTCGGAGAACTCCCCATCAAAGTGACGGCCGAAACTAAGGAGGAAGAAGCCCTCTTCGTGGCTGAAGCGGCTAAGCTGGCCCTTGATGGAGGCGTACCCTCCTCCCAAATCGCCATCCTCATGCGCTCCTTGAGCGCTTCCCGGGTGGTGGAGGCGGCACTACGCCGCTTCCGTGTCCCCTACACCATCGTGGGAAGCGTGGGCTTCTGGGGACGCAAGGAAGTCAAGCTGGTCCTCAACCTCCTACACGCCTCCTACGGAGACACCCTGGCCCTGACAGAGGCCATCGCCATGACCATCCCCGGCTTTGGCCCCAAGAAGGCAGCTAAGGCCGCCCAAGACCTGGGTCACGGGCGTAGCCCGTATCTTGAAAGCCTGCGGGGACTGGCCGAGGGTCAAAAGTTCTTGGAGGTCCTGGAGGATATCCGGAACCTCCACGGCCTTACCGGGTATGCCCTAGCCAATGCCTTTTGGACCTGGCTTTCCACCCATCGGGACTTCTTCAGGCCCATCCTCTTGGACCTTTCCGAAGGAGTCCTGGAGGGAGCCGAGGATCGCTGGGCTAACCTGGAAGAAATGAGCAATGCCCTTCGGGGCTTCGCCGAGACCACCCCTAAAGGGGACCTGGCCCTCTTCCTTCAGGATGTCCTCCTCTCCGAGGAAGAGCCCCAGGAAAAGGGAGAAGGCGTCCGCATCATGACCCTCCACGCTTCCAAGGGTCTGGAGTTCCACACCGTCATCATCACAGGCCTGGTGGAAGGCTTCTTCCCCTCCTGGCAATCCGCAAAAGACCCCAAAAACCTGGAGGAGGAACGCCGCCTCCTCTATGTGGGCCTCACCCGGGCTAAGGAAACCCTTTACCTCACCACCTACCGGGTCGGTGAACGAGGCCCCACCATGCCCAGCCGCTTCCTGGACGAAATCCCCGGCCACCACCTCACCTATAACCCCACCATCGGCTTCCACGGCAAAGACGAAACCCAGGCCGCTAACGCCCTCTCCCAAATAGCCTCCCTGGAATGGTAAAACTTGATACCACCACACTCAACTATAAAAGGGGTAAGTTTACCTCCGAAAAAACCTTCATCTTTCACCTTTGCGTCCAGGACGAAGAAAAGTGGGTG